>NZ_JBCGFQ010000057.1:0-32810 GCF_040984075.1 Pseudomonas sp. I2 | reverse complement strand
GCCCTCACCGAACTGCTCCAGCAGCTCTTTGGGGATTTTGGGCAGGTCACGCAAGGGTTTCTTTTTGGTTGGCATACATGCACCTCTTACTCATGTTATGCCCGAACACAAAATTTCTGACACCCTCCAGGATACCCAGCAATATTTCTCGGATTCTTTTCTGACGGCTTCAAAGCAGCGCGTCAAAAAGAAAATGGAGACTCAACCTCTGCAAAATATACATTGTATGGAGGTATTTCTTTAACCGCTGGCTCCATCCTAACCCTGGAGGGAGGGCTTGCGATCGCTGGAGCCACATCTGTAATACCTTTTGCTGGATGGGCTGCTGCCGCGATTGTATTGCTCGGTGCAGCAGTGGTTGCTGGGGGATTATATCTTCATTCCAAGGCACATGAACGTCTGCATACCTCTATTGAGCTTTGGACAGCCCGAAGCATCTTCGGCAACCGCTTAAATGATGGCGAATTCCGTCCCAACATAATTCTTGATCACGAAAAGAAACTCCCTCTTTTTGAAACCCTAAAAGAAGAATTAAGAGCCTGGCACCTCGAATCATACACCCCAAGACTACTGACAGCGAAAGACTCACAACTGCACGGCATAAATAATTTAAACAGTGGTTGGAAAGAAAACAATGCTTGGACACCTCCCAACTGGACAGCCATCACCCATAACGATATTTCTGTCTCTCTGCCCACAGTTGAGTTTACTGTTCTGTTGCCTGGATTCATTATCGGGCAAAGCGAGTGGTCAGGAACTTTGAGCCAGCACTCTACTCGAGGAGCGACTGTACTCCCACTCAACCCAGAGTGCCACATAGCAAAGTCCGGAATTATTCTTTATCTCAAAAATAAAACAAACAATCACAGCCACACAACCCTAAGCCTCAACTATCGACCTAACCACGTACTGGATAAAAGCCTCGAAATTCAAACCCAATTCAAAATAGAGCGATAACACATGGCAATCACATGGACTTTCAAAACCGGCTCAAGCACCAACTACAAGCCTGCCATAGCCGACCAAAAAACAAACCTAACCGAAAATATTCTCTGCCTGCGTAATCCTTGGGTAACAGACTCGGTATTCATGGGAAAACTATACACAGCCTTTGTCTTCACTGTAGCCCTGGCTTTCTATCCAAATTTATTTACCAAAGACACATGGGCGCCTCATACTCTAGACCTAATATTCATAGCCGGCCAAGCGCTGATGCCGATGCCTTTTTTCATCCCCCTACTTTATCGAATATATTGCATAAAACGACTCTCAGGATTCTACTTCAACCGTATTACAAAAAAAATTCATTACCAACGAGGAAAAAAAACTCATCACCTTTGACTGGACCAAAACCGAAGGAGGTCTTTTCAAACGCACCGAATTTGGCGGTGCATCCTCCACTACCAGCTATGCACTCGCCTTCGCTCCCCGCAGAGCAGATGGCACCCTCCATCAGAAAGACTGCCTCTGGGTCGACAGCAACGAACCGACCGAACCCGGCATCAAACACGTCGCCGAAGTCTGGGAATACCTCCGCCACTTCATGGACCACGGCCCCGACAAACTACCGCCCCCCGGAGAACCCAACTGGTGGTACAAGCCCCTGCATCAGATCTGCCTGACACCCGCTGAAGCCTGGCAGCACTACGCTCCCTGGCGAACCGGCGAGCCTGGTGAAATGCAGGGCAAGAAAAACTGGCAACTGCCGTTCTGGGCCGTGTTGTTCCCTTACAACCTGTCCGTTGCCCTCTGCTGGTACGTCATCTGCCGCCTCTTCAACGTCCGCGCAGCCCCACCGCCTCCAGAGGCCTTGGAGGATGCTTCCGTTCGACGCGGTAAGAGGAAATGACAATGATGTGGGTTGAACCCCGCTGCTCAGCCCACAGCAGGTTCAGGCTCAAGAACATTGACCTTACAAACCCACCCCCAACGCCTGCCGTACCTGCTCCCCCCGCGTATCATCCACTGCACTGACCAACGCAAAGTTGTAGGCCCCATGGGACCAGTAGCGCGCCTCGAGCGTCCCCTCCGTGCGCTGCCCGCTGGGCATCCGCTCATGCCGACTTCCAGGCGAGCGCAGGAACAGGCTGATCCGCTCCCCGCTGCCATCCTGGAACACCAGCAGTGCCGCCGCCCCTTGCTCATTGCTGAGCAACCGCGCACCCACGGGACGGAACCCATAGCTCCCCAGATCTGGCAATTGCCCGAGTTGATCGAAATGCCGCGCCAGCCAAGCCTGTAGCTGCGCCGGATCACTCGCCTGGACATCCAACGCCGAGCTGCCAGCGAACAGGCGATGTGCCTGGACGGCATCCGCCATCGGCAGGCTACGCGCCACCAGCGTCGCCTCGCGGGCCTGCCACCCGCCCACGCCTCCCACGCCCAAGGCCAGCAACAACACCGCAGCCGATGCCAACTGCCGGCGACGCCGCTGGCGCAGGCGCTGTCGCAGGCGCCCCAAGTCCAGTTGCGCATGGCCAGGCCGCTCGGCGAAGCCGGCCAGGGCCGCCCGCAGCCGCCGGGCATCGCTGCACCAGGCCTCGACCCTCTCCGCCTCCCGTGGGTTGGCCGCCAGCCACGCCTTCACCTCAGCCCGGCGTGCTGGGTCCAGCCGGTCGTCGACATAGGCATGCAACTCATGCTCAGAGGGAATCAGTTGCGTCATTTCAGTCTCCGCAAAGCCGGGGGTGTCGGATGGCCCTCGGCCAGTTCACGCAGGGCGGCACGGGCACGCGACAGGCGCGACATCACCGTACCGATAGGGATACCCAGGGCCTGGGCAACCTCCTTGTAGCTCAAGCCCTCGACACTGACCAACAACAGCAGCGCCCGCTGCTCGGTCGGTAGCTGGGCGAACGCCTGCAGGTCGGCGTGCACCATGACGATCCGCTCCGTCTCGCCCCCCACCGCCTCTTCCTGGGCACGCCCGAACCATGCCAGCCAACGGGCGTGCAGGCGCTCGCGGCGCTTACCGTCGAGAAACAGCCGATACAGGATGGTGAACAGCCACGGGCGCACGCTGTCGGCCTCGCGCTGCTGCCCACGGCGGCTCAGGGCACGCTCGACCGTGGCCTGGACCAAGTCATCGGCGCTGCCTGGGTCGCGGGTCAGCCACAAGGCGAAGCGACGCAAACGCTGGAGCAGTTCGTGCCATTGTTGGTCATCCAGATCATGCATGGTCAGGTCCCGGCCTTCTGGGTTTGCAGTGTAAGAGGCAGACGGCCAGGGACGAAATCCATTCCCTGGCCGGGAATAAATTTTTCCACCCCACGTCGTACCGGCTCACTCATTGACCGGATCCTGACCATGAACACACCCCTGCACGGCCCCGCCAAGGCCCTGCGCCTGGCCGCCATCGGTGCCGGCCTGCTGGCCTTGGGCGCAGGCTTTGCCTACGCCGCCGGCTGGATCGGCGGCCCGTCGCTGACCCCGCAGCGCATCGTCGACACCTTCGAAGCCCAAGCCGGCCATCATCCCGGCTATCGCAAGAACCACGCCAAGGGCCTGTGCGTCAGTGGCTACTTCCAGAGCAGTGGGCTGGCCGAGCCACTGTCCAGCGCACGGGTCTTCAGCCAGCCTCGGGTGCCGGTGATCGGCCGCTTCGCCATCGGTGGGGCGAACCCGTTCAGCCCCGACACCCGTGTGCCGGTGCGCAGCCTGGCCCTGCAGTTCAGCAGCGATGATGGGCACGTCTGGCGAACCGGCATGAACAATACGCCGGTATTGGCGATCGCCACGCCCGAGGCCTTCTACCAACAGCTCCTGGCTGCGGCACCGGACCCCGCCACAGGCAAGCCAGACCCTGCGAAGATGCAGGCGTTCTTCGCCGCCCACCCCGAGAGTGCCGCGTTCCGCCAGTGGGCAGCCGGCTACACGCCCAGCGACAGCTTCGCCAGCACCGCGTACCACAGCATCAATGCCTTCTACCTGGTCGACGATGGCGGCAAGGCCCGCCCGGTGCGCTGGCAACTGGAGCCCGGCACGCCTTTCGCCCCGCTGCCGAGCGAGGTCGAGGACAAACGCTACCTGCAGCACGACCTGCAACGGCGCCTGGCCCACGGCCCACTGCGCTGGACCTTGCGCCTGACACTGGCCGAGCCCGACGACCCGGTGGACGACCCGTCCCGCCCCTGGCCCACCGAACGCCGCAGCATCGACGCGGGCACCCTGGTCATCGAGCAGGTCGATGCCCCGGAGCAAGGCGCCTGCCGTGACATCAACTTCGACCCGCTGATCCTGCCCCCCGGCATCGAACCGTCCGCCGACCCTATCCTCGCCGCCCGTTCGGCGGCCTATTCGGAATCCTTCAACCGTCGCAGCCGCGAGTCCCTCGGCACCGGAGGCCGCCCATGAACAAGCTCGCCCCCACCTCCTTCCACCCGCTGGCCCGCCTGCTGCACTGGTTGATGGCCGTACTGATCCTGGCCATGCTGTTCATCGGCGTGAGCATGGTCGGCGACCTGTCGCCGCGTCATCCAGTACTGGTCGAGTTGCACAAGGCAACGGGCCTGGCCCTGCTCGCCCTGGTGGTGCTGCGCATCGGCCTGCGCCTGGCCCTGCCCCACCCACCATTGCCACGTGACCTGCCGGCGCTCCAACGGCTCGCGGCGGGGGCTTCGCACCTGCTGCTCTACGCACTGATGCTGGCCATGCCGCTGCTGGGCTGGGCCATGCTTTCGGCTGGCGGCTACCCTCGCCCGCTGCAACTGCCCGCGATCGCGCCCCACGACCTGCAACTCTATACGGTGTTGCGCCAGGCACACGGCTGGGCAGGCTACCTGCTGTACGCCACCATCCTGTTGCACCTGGGCGCCGCGTTGGTGCATGCCCTGGTACGCCGGGACAGCGTGCTGCGCAGCATGTGGCCTGGCCCCCTGTCACGCGGCGATTGAACATCCATGGGCGGCTCGACATCGACCAGGGTCAACCGCCCACTGTCGCGTCCAGGCACAGTTCCATGAACCGCGCCGCCGCCCGGGACGGCGTCGCGGCATGGGGCATGAGGATCGAGAAATGCCGTGTCAACGGCTGCGGCGCGATACCCAACCGGTACAACGCATTGTCTTCATGACGGATCGACATCGCCGAAACGAAGCCGATGCCCATCCCTGCACGCACCGCTTCCTTCACTCCTTCCACCCCGGCGATCTCCAGGGCCACGCGCATCGACACGCCGTCGCAGGCAAAGGCACGCTCGACCAGCCGGCGCACCCCCGAGCCGCTTTCGCGCAGTACCAACGGATAGGCGCCCAGCGCCTCGAGTGTCTGCGCAGTGGCGCCATTGGCCAACGGGTGATCGCTCGGGACGATGGCCACGATCTCGTCCTCGCGCCACGCCGTGACGCCCGTGCCCAGCGGCAGCTCCTGCCCTGGCGGCCCCTCGATCAAGGCGATGTCCAGCGTCCCCAGGGCAGCGACGATCTCCGCCGTGTTGCCGTTGGTGGTCGTCACCGCCACGTCCGGATAGCGCGCATGAAAATCCGCGATCAGGTACGGCAACAGGTAGCTGGCCGGGGTGGTACTCGCGCCGATGCGCAAGGTGCCGCGCTCCAACCCGCGCAGGGCATCGCGCAGGGCCTGGGCCTGGTGGAAGGTCTCGCGCAACCGCTGGGCATGCTCGAGCAATTGCTCGCCGGCAGCGGTCAGGCGCACACCGCGCCCGGCGCGCTGGTAGAGCGGTTCGCCGAAGGCTTCCTGCAGCAGCTTGAGCTGGCCCGACACGGCCGGCTGCGACAAGTGCAGGGCTGCTGCGGCATGGCTGATGTTGCCATGCTCGGCGACGGTGGCGAAGGTTATCAGTTGTTCAGGGGTCATGAAGACAAAGTATCAGTAAAATGGATATCTGGCATTCCAAATGACGATTTTTTATAAGCTTATAACTGAATTAACGTAGGCCTCATCACCCCAGATCGGAGGTCCTACCATGGCCACGACCCCTTCGGCCCCCGCCCTTGCGCCTACCCACACCACCCGTGGGCGGCTCAACGGCATCCTGTTCGTTGCTCTGTTCGCGCTCGCGGTCACTCAAGTGGCTGCCCTGCCGGCCATCTCCAGCCTAGGCATCAGCCCGCTGATCGTCGGCATCGTCGCTGGTGCCCTGTACGGCAATGGCCTGCGCCATGGGCTGCCGGAAAGCTGGGCAGCGGGGGTGAATTTCTCCGCGCGCAACTTGCTGCGCCTGGCCGTGGCGTTCTTCGGCCTGCGGGTGAGCCTGCAGGAAATCGCCCAGGTCGGCTGGTCGGGCCTGACGGTCTCGCTACTGGTGGTCGCCAGCACCCTGCTGGTGGGCCTGTGGGTCGGCATGAAGCTGATGAAACTGGACCGCGACACCGCATTGCTCACCGCAGCCGGCAGCGCGATCTGCGGCGCTGCGGCAGTGCTGGCCTTCGAGTCGGCGCTGCGCTCCCAACCGCACAAGGCTGCCATGGCGGTGGGCAGCGTGGTGCTGTTCGGCACCCTGTCGATGTTCCTCTACCCGTTGGCGGTCGCTGCCGGTTGGATACACCTCGATACCGTCGGCGTGGGCCTGTTCTTCGGTGGCACCCTCCACGAGGTGGCCCAGGTCGTCGGCGCGACCAGCAACGTCAGCCCCGAGGCCACCCACATCGCCACCATCGTCAAGATGACCCGTGTATTGCTGCTGGTGCCGGTACTGCTGGTGGTCGGCGTGTGGATCAGCCACTCGCGCCGGAACGACCAAGCCCAGGGGGGCGGCCGGATCGCAGTACCATGGTTCGCCTTTGGCTTCCTCCTGCTGGTGTTGGTCAACTCGTTGCACATACTGCCCACCACACTGGTCACCACGATCAACGGTCTCGACACCTTCGCCCTGACCATGGCCATGACCGCCTTGGGCATGGAGACCCGTTTCAGTCAAATCCGCCAGGCTGGCCCTCGCGCCCTGCTCACGGGGGCGATTCTCAACCTCTGGCTGGTCGGCGGTGGCCTGGCGATCGTCCATGGCGTACAGCGCCTGTTCGGATGAATGGCAGGGGCGCCAAGCTTTTTGGGCCCCCCTCTCGTTGCGGCGCGCATTTGTCGGTATGGTGGTATCCCAGTAGGAAGTTCCATACGCACAGGAAAGACTTAGATGCCCCAACGCCATGTCATCAACGCATCCGTCAGCCCCAAAGGCAGCCTGGAGACGCTGTCGCAACGTGAAGTCCAGCAACTGAGCGAAGTCGGTACCGGCAGCCTGTACACCCTGTTCCGCCAGTGCGCCCTGGCCATCCTCAACACTGGCGCCCATGTCGACAATGCCAAGACCATCCTCGAGGCCTACCAGGATTTCGAAGTCCGTATCCACCAGCAGGACCGCGGTGTGCGCCTCGAACTGCTCAACGCGCCGGCCGATGCCTTCGTCGACGGCGAGATGATCGCCAGCACCCGCGAGATGCTGTTCAGCGCCCTGCGCGACATCGTCTATACCGAGAGCGAGCTGGCCAGCCAGCGCATCGACCTGGAGAGCTCCCAGGGCATCACCGACTACGTCTTCCACCTGCTGCGCAACGCCCGCACCCTGCGCCCCGGCGTGGAGCCGAAGATGGTGGTGTGCTGGGGCGGCCACTCGATCAGCAGCGAGGAATACCAGTACACCAAGAAGGTTGGCCACGAGCTGGGCCTGCGCAAGCTGGACGTCTGCACCGGCTGCGGTCCGGGCGTGATGAAGGGGCCGATGAAGGGCGCCACCATCGCCCATGCCAAGCAGCGCATGCACGGCAGCCGCTACCTGGGCCTGACCGAGCCTGGCATCATCGCCGCCGAGGCGCCCAACCCCATCGTCAACGAGCTGGTGATCCTGCCGGACATCGAGAAACGCCTGGAGGCGTTCGTGCGGGTCGGGCATGGCATCATCATCTTCCCCGGCGGCGCCGGCACCGCCGAGGAGTTCCTGTACCTGCTGGGCATCCTCATGCACCCGGACAACCAGGACCTGCCGTTCCCGGTCATCCTCACCGGCCCGCGCAGCGCCGAGGCCTACCTGCAGCAGTTGCATGCCTTCGTCGGCGCCACCCTGGGCGAGGCGGCGCAGAGCCACTACCAGATCATCATCGACGACCCGGCCGAGGTGGCCCGGCAGATGGTCGAGGGCCTCAAGGCGGTCAAGCAGTTCCGCCGCGAGCGCAACGATGCCTTCCACTTCAACTGGCTGCTGAAGATCGAGGAAAGCTTCCAGCGCCCGTTCGACCCGACCCACGAGAACATGGCCAACCTCGAGCTGCACCATGAGCTGCCACCCCATGAGCTGGCCGCCAACCTGCGCCGGGCGTTTTCCGGGGTGGTCGCCGGCAACGTCAAGGACAAGGGAATCCGCCTGATCGAGGAGCACGGGCCGTACCAGATCCGTGGCGACAGCGCAGTGCTCGACCCGCTGGGCCGGCTGCTGCAGGCGTTCGTCGACCAGCACCGGATGAAGCTGCCGGGCGGGGCCGACTATGTGCCCTGCTACCAGGTCGTGACCTGAGGCTACGGGGGCGCTTGCGCCCCCCTATCTGAAGCCCGGGACGACGCAACATCCTGTAGACATTTCCTACCCCAAGCAGTGAACCTGCCTCGATAAAAACGGTCTTTCGCTGACGGTCAATCCACCGACCGGTTCGACGGCCCCGTGACCCGGGCCTTTTTCCGTCCTGTTTCAGCGAAGACCACCATGCCTGATTTGCGCCCAGCCTCCTCCGCCCTTCCCGCCCTGCGCGGCAGCCTGATCGCCGCCCTGATCGCCCTCGCCGCCCCCGTGCATGCCGAAGAACCGGCCAGCGACGCACGCTGGGTCAGCGACACCCTGAGTACCTACGTACGCAGCGGCCCGACCAACGGCCACCGCATCGTCGGCACGCTCAAGGCCGGGCAGAAGGTCACGCTGATCGGCACCCAGGGCAGCTACAGCCAGGTACGCGGGCAGAACGGCGACCTGGTGTGGATCCTCACCAGCGACCTGCAGGCCGTGCCCGGCCAGGCCGAGCGCCTGCCCCAGCTGGACGCCCAGGTCGCCCAGCTCTCCGAGCAGCTCAAGACCATCGACGACAGCTGGAAGAACCGCGTGCAGGGCATGCAGGAAACCCTGGACTCGCGCAAGGCGCTGATCGACGAGCTGGAGGCGCGCAACAAGGCGCTCAACGAGCAGCTCGACCAGGCCCAGTCGTCGTTGCGTGACACCCAGGCACGCCTGGGCGACGAGAACAAGCAGGTGATGATGCGCTACATGGTCTACGGCGGCAGCATCGCCGGTGCCGGCCTGCTCGCGGGCCTGATCCTGCCGGCCCTGACCCGCGGGCGCAAGCGCAACGACCGCTGGTTCTGAGGCTCAGGCCGGCTGGTTGACCACGCCGAACGGCACATGCACCGAGGGCACCACGGTACTGGTGCCCTGCAGGTGGCCCGACTGGTCGTCGAAGAAGATGTGCGGCTTGAGTACCTGCAGCACCCGGCGCTTCTCGATGCCGCCGAGGAAGAACGCATCGTTGGCCATCACGCCCCAGCTCTTCAAGGTGGTCAGCGCACGCTCATGGGACGGCGCGTTGCGCGCGGTGACGATGGACACCCGCAGGCGGTTCTCGTAGCCGGGGTGGTCGAGCTTGTAGCGTTCCTCGACCGCCTGGATCCGCGCGATGCGCACGAAGAACTCCTTGAGCGGCCCAGGGTTGTGGGGCTGGGCGACATTGGTCACCTCATGGGCATGGAAGCCCTGCAAGCCATCGCGCTGCATCACCGCCTCCGACTCGTCGCCGGCCAGCACGCCATCGAAGTCGAAGGCGATGCGCAGGCCGGTGTCATGCTCATCGTCGTCGAACCGGGAGTCGAGCACCTGCCCGGCCGGGTAGCCGGCCTGGATCGCCGCGTCCACATGGGCCCTGTCGGCGGAAAGGAACAGGGCGATGTTCAGTGCCGGGATGTACTCGTAGGGCGAACGGCCCTGCATGAAGATCGCCCGGGTCATGTTCAGGCCGTAGTGCTCGATGGTCTTCATCACCCGCAGCCCGGTGTCCGGGTCGTTCTGCGACAACAGCACGACCTCTACCAAGGGATCGTCAGGGTCGTCGCGCAGGTCGTTGAGCGCCAGCAGGCGCTTGATGAAGGGAAAAGCGATGCCCTTGCCCAGCGGCACGTGCAGGTGTTGCTCCTGGTACTTGCGGTACTGGGCCTCGCCCTCGCGGCGGAATACCGCGTCGGAGTCGCTGAGGTCGAACACCGCGCTCGACGCCACGCCGATCACCAGGCGATCGTCCACGTCATAGGCCATGGCTTGCTCCTTCGACACACGAGAATGACAAGGCGATCATGATGCGGGCCTGCCTTGCAGGCGTGGCGCCCAGTCTTCGACCTGGTGCTGCTCCAGGCGCCGCTGCAAGGTCTTGCGCCAGGATGGCACCAAGGGCAGCGTGAGGCACTCGCGCAACAACTCGGGTTCCAGGCGCTTGTCGAACAGCACCGCCGACAGCCGTGCGACGGACCAGTCGCCATGGGGGCGCTCGACCAATTGCAAGGCGTCGCCGGCCTCGACCGTGCCCTCCTCCAGCACCCGGTAATACCAGCCCGTGCGTCCGCTCTGCTGGACCTGCAAGGCCATCTGCGCCACGCCGAAGCGATCATTGAGCTTCCAGCAAGGCATACGCCCCTGGGAGATCTCCAGCAGGGCCGAGCCCACGCGGATACGGTCGCCCAGGCAGACGTCCGACTCACGCCAGCCGGTGCTGCTGAAGTTCTCGCCGAAGGCGCCGGGCTGGGCCAGCAGCGGATGCCCGCCCAGCGCCTCGGCCCACTGGGCGTAGTGTTCGCGCGGATAATGGTGGAGGGCCTTTTCCACCCCGCCGTGAACCCGCAGGTCGCCCTGCTCGTCCCCCTCCAGGCCCAGGAACGTCACCTTGAGCGGCCCTTGCCGGGGATGCTTGTCGATGCCGCTGTACGAACCGGGGCGGGTGAAAGGCCGGGCGCGACCGGTGAGCAGGCTGTCGAGGGTGAGGCAGGTCGGGGTCATGCGGGTTCTCGCGGTATCTCGCTGGAAAGACGAGCTTACCTGAGAGCCAGGGGCGATCGGAACGCTTCGTGCGTTGCGATCGCCGTGGCGGGCTTGCCCCGCGCCGCCCGATGGTTAGACTGTGCACCCCGCCCCACCCGGCGTGGGAAGACCCAACAGATGCCGGAGCCAGCCCCGATGTTCATCCTGAGCCGCCCTGGCGGCGTGCCCCCCGAGTCCTTCCAGAACCAGATCCGCCAACTGGTGATCGACCATGTCGGCGAGCTGAGCAGCGTTGCCATCAGCCCGGACAATCCGCTCTATCCGCTGTACCAGTACGGGGTCGGCCTGGAGGTCCACCAATACCTGCAGGCCATGGACGGCACCCGCGGCCTGGCGGTGGAACTGACCCTGGCCCTGGATGCCGAGGCTCCGCAGCGGCTGCTCGGCTTCGCCCTGTCGCTGCCCGCCCAGGACAACGACCAGGCCTGCACCCTGGCCTTCCTTGCCGTGGCCGCGAGCCATCGCCGCCAGGGGATCGCCCGGGCGCTGCTGGCCGACCTGCAATCACGTTATGCCTGCGTGGAGCTGAACGTCTTCGCCAGCCTGGTGCCCTGGTTCGAGACGATGGGCATGCAGGTGGTGGCCGCCAATGGACCGCAGGTGCTGATGAGCAGCACCGGCCAGGCCAGCGAAGCGCTGGTCGGCCGCCTGGACATCGCACCGATCTATCGCACCCTCGAGGTGCGGCAGATCCATGCCTACCTGCTCAAGCAGCATGGCCAGGCGGCGATGATCGAGGCGGAGCAACAGCGGGATGCACGCCTGGACGCGCTGGGGGAGCAGGCCCAGGACTGCGTCAGGCAGCGCAAGACGGTGCATTGAGTCGTCATTTTTCCTGCAGTACGGCCCTGCCCTTCACCGCCCGTGGCCCCATCCAGGCCCACACGATCAGGCCGGGAATCGGCGCGTAGACCACGAAGACGATCCACAGCATCTTGCGTTCGGCGCGTCGCTCGCTGCCGATGATGTGCCAGATGGCCAACATCTCCAGCAGGATGACGATGGCGGCGATGATGATCCAGATCGTTCCGATCTCCATGAGCGTTCTCCCGTGAGCATGTAATGCGTTGGGTAGCCACGGGCCGCGAGGGTTCAGTCGGATCCTGCGCCGAGGGTGCCTTGGGTTCTCAACCGTCGGCGGCGTCCGGCGTGATGACCAGCACGCTGCCTGGCAGCTTGTACAACACCCGCTCGACCGTGCTGCCGATGTACTTGGCCAGCCCGCGATGGTGGGTGCGGCCCATCAGCACGATGTCGATGCCATGGTTCTCCACGAACTGCCCCAGGACCTTGGCCGGGTCGCCGGTGATCATGTGGCGGTTCTCCAGGGCGATGCCGTTGCGCTCGGCCAGTTCGTCGAACGCTTCGCGCTGGGCCGTGTACAGCGTCTCGGAGAGGTTGGAGCTGAACAGGAAGGAACGCCGACCACTGTCGTCGGCCTCATCGTACAGCGCCCCCAGGTCATAGGCGTAGAGCAGGTCGAGCTGGGCGCCGCATTGCATGGCCAGCTTCGCCGCCTCGCCGACGATGCGTTCGTTGAAGCCTTCGTACTGCTGCGCCGGGCGCGACAGGTCGACCGCTGCCAGCACCCGCTGCGGCAAGGCATGGCGGCTCTGGCCGACGAAGTGCATGGGCACCTTGCACTCTCGCAGCAACTGGATGTCGAGGGGCGTGAACAAGGCCCGCATCAGGCGGGACTCGTGCTCGATGTCCTTGATCAGCATGGCGAAGGGGTGTTCGCGCAGGTGCACGAGAATCTCCTCCAGCGCATCCTCGACCCAGACCACCTCGGTGGTGACCGTCAGGCCATTGCGGCGCATCGGCGCAGCCTGGCTTTCCAGCCATTGCCGGTGCTGCTCGACATAGCCCTGGCGCAACGCCGCCAGGGCCTGGGGGTTGACCAGCCCGGCGGTGGCCAGGCCCTCCAGGTAGTCGAAGGCGACGATGTGCAGCGCCATGCCCTTGGCCTTGGCCAGGGCCACGGCCCGGTCGTAGGCCGAGGTACGCCGCATCAGCGGGGAGACGACGAGCATCAGGCGTTGTTGATCGGACATGGCACACCTCGCAGGCAAGGGAAGGATGCCCTGATCGTGCCTCTGTACGCGGGGGACCGCTTGACCTGCATCAAAGGTGTCGCTACACGCCCACCTTCGCTCGCCCTTTCAGCCCTTCAGCGCCGCCTCGATCGCCGCGACATCGATCCGGGTCATGCCCATCATGGCGTCAAATGCCCGTTTGGCCGCGGCCCGGTCGGGGTTGTCGATGGCCTCGAGCAGGACCCTGGGGGTGATCTGCCATGACACGCCCCATTTGTCCTTGCACCAGCCACAGACGCTCTCCTGGCCGCCGTTGCCGACGATGGCGTCCCACAGGCGGTCGGTCTCGGCCTGGTCTTCGGTGCAGACCTGGAACGAGAACGCTTCGGTATGCTTGAACGCCGTCCCACCGTTGAGCCCTACGCAGGGGATGCCCATGACGCGGAACTCGACGGTGATCACATCGCCCGCCTTGCCCGACGGAAAGTCGCCTGGTGCATGGTGCACCGCCCCCACTGCGCTGTCGGGGAAGGTCTTGGCATAGAAGGTCGCCGCCTCCAGCGCGTCCTTTTCGTACCAGAGGCAGAGGGTGTTCTTGCTGGTCATGGTCGTGCTCCGTGGACGGGTTGGAAAGGTTTCAGTCTAGCCCTCACGGTGGGTAGCGCATTGCAAGCCATCGGGAGCGCGATCAGGACAGGCTCACTCGCTCGCCCCGACCACCCCTGCCACCTTCTGCTGCTGGCTCCGGGTCGCCAGGCAGTAGTACAGCGGGCAGGTCACCAGCAACCCGAACAGCCACGACAGGTCCGCTCCTTCGACCAGATTCGAATAAGGCCCCACATACAGCGACGTGTTGGCGAACGGCAGTTGCACCAGGATGCCGCAGGCATAGGCGACGATCGCGTGGTGGTTGAAACGCCCATAGATCCCACCATCGGCGCGGAAGATCGAGGCGATGTCGTACTGGCCTTTCTTGATCAGGTAGAAGTCGATCAGGTTGATCGACGCCCAGGGCACCAGCACCAGCAGCAACGCCAGGATCAGGCCGATGAACTGGCCGATGAAGTCCGCCGAGGCGTTCAACGCGACTACCCCGCAGCCGACCAGGATCACCGAGGCCAGGGCGACCCGCACCCTGACGCTCGGTGTCCAGTGGGCGACGAAGGTCTGGATCGCCGTGACGATCGACAGCACCGCGCCATACAGGTTGAGGGCGTTGTGGCTGATGATGTTGAGCAGGAACAGCACCATCAGGATCGGCCCCAGCCAACCGGTGGCCTGCTTCACGGCAGCCATGGCATCAGTGCCCTCAGGTACGCACAGCACCGCCACCGCACCGAAGCTGAAGCACAGGATGGTGCCCAGGGTCGCACCGAAGTAGGTGGCCCAGAATGGCTTGCCGATGCCGATCTCGCGCGGCAGGTAGCGTGAATAGTCGGAGGTGTACGGCGAGAAGCTGATCTGCCAGATGGTGCCCAAAGACACGGTGGCGATGAAGCCGGACAGGTTGAACGCGCCGCGGCTGAAGAAGTCGGCCGGCAGTTGCTGGGCGAACATCATGATGAAGCCGGCCAGCAGCGCCGAGCCCATGACCCAGGTGCCGATGCGGTTGAGGGCATGGATGAAGCGGTAGCCGATCACCCCGATGGCGGTGGCGCTCAGGGCACCGATGACGATGGCCGTGGGCATCGGCACGCTGGGGGCGATGCCGTGGATCGACTTGCCCGCCAGGACGATGTTGGAAATGAAGAAGCCGACGTAGATCAGCGCGGTGAAGAACACGATCAGCAAGGCGCCGTAGCGGCCGAACTGGCCACGGCTCTGGACCATCTGCGGAATGCCCAGCTGCGGTCCCTGCGCAGAGGCCAGGGCGATGACCACGCCACCCAGCAGATGACCCAGCACGATGGCGACCAGGCCCCACAGCAGGTTCAGGTGGAACACCTGGACCACCATGGCCCCCGTGACGATGGGCAGTGGCGCGATGTTGGTACTGAACCAGAGGGTGAACAGGTCGCGCGCCTTCCCATGGCGCTCGGCGGGTGGAACGTAATCGACCGTGTGGTTTTCGACAAACTGGTGTTGCGACGACGGTTGGGACATAGGTTTCAGCTCGAAAGGTCGTTTTTATCTTTGTAAGGAAACCGCTCGAGGCGGCCTCTCAGCTGCGCACCATATTATGGTATTCCAAAACTTTGACAACACTGAGCTGCGCTTTTTCAGTGCATCTGATCTGCCTCGCGCCCGGCCCGGCAGCGCCCGTAGATGGAGCCACGCCAAGGAATACGGGGCCTGTACCGTTCATCGCATGCACCAGGGGAGAAAAAATTCCGCTTGCAAAACAGGTATTACGGTATACCATCAGACACATCAACGATAACAACCGCGGACCACCGCAGTCCCTTCCGAGGAACACGCCATGATCGACGCAACCGTCTACAAGAACGTCCTGGGCTCCTTCCCGTCCGGCGTCACGGTCATCACCACCCTGGACGACGACGGCTCGATCGTCGGCCTCACCGCCAGCGCCTTCTCCTCCCTGTCCATGGACCCGCCGCTGGTGCTGTTCTGCCCCAACTACAGCTCCGACTCCTACCCTGTGCTGATCAAGCAGAAGCGCTTCGCCATCCACCTGCTCTCCGGCGAGCAGCAAGCCGAGGCCTATGCCTTCGCCAAGAAGGGCAAGGACAAGGCCGCCGGCATCCAGTGGACCCTGAGCGAACTCGGCAACCCGCTGCTGGCCAACGCCACGGCGATCATCGAGTGCGAGCTGTGGCGCGAATACGAAGGGGGCGATCACGCCATCATGGTCGGCAAGGTGCACAACCTGATCGTCCCTGAAGAGGCGCCGCGGCCGATGGTCTATTGCCGCGGCAAGATGGCCAGCCTGCCGGCCTTCGCCTGAAGTCACCTTATGACGGGTACCCAGGCATCCGTCGAGACTCCTGACGCCTGTCCCGACAGGCGACACTTTCAAGCTCCGAGGAAAGCCCCATGAAATTTTCGTTGTTCGTGCACATGGAACGTTGGGATGAGCAGGTCAGCCACCGCCAGTTGTTCGAAGACCTGACCGAACTGACCCTGATGGCCGAGCGCGGCGGTTTCAGCACCGTATGGATCGGCGAACACCACGCCATGGAATACACCATCTCGCCCAGCCCGATGCCGCTGCTGGCGTACCTGGCCGCGCGCACCGAGACGATCCGCCTGGGTGCCGGCACCATCATCGCGCCGTTCTGGAACCCGATCCGCGTGGCGGGCGAATGCGCCCTGCTCGACGTGATCAGCAACGGCCGCATGGAAGTGGGCCTGGCCCGTGGCGCCTACCAGTTCGAGTTCGACCGCATGGCGGGCGGCATGCCGGCCACCGACGGCGGCAAGGCCCTGCGTGAGATGGTCCCGGTGGTACGCAAGCTGTGGCAAGGCGACTACGCCCATGAAGGCGAGGTCTACAAGTTCCCGACCTCCACCAGCGTGCCCAAGCCGGTGCAGAAAAGCCTGCCACCGATGTGGATCGCCGCGCGCGACCCGGATTCGCACAACTTTGCGGTGAAGAACGGCTGCAACGTCATGGTCACCCCGCTGATGAAGGGTGACGAGGAAGTCCTGGACCTGAAGAACAAGTTCCAGGCCGCCCTGGACAACAACCCCGACGTGCCGCGCCCGCAACTGATGGTACTGCGCCACACCCACGTGCACAGCCCGTCCGAGCCGGAAGGCTGGAGGGTCGGTGCCGAAGCCATCTCGCGCTTCTACCGCACCTTCGATGCCTGGTTCGGCAACAAGACCACGCCGGTCAACGGCTTCCTGGAGCCCAGCCCGGAGTCGAAGTTCGCCGAGGTGCCGGCGTTCGAGCTGGAGAACATCCGCAAGAACACCATGATCGGCACCCCGGAAGAGATCATCGCGCGCATCAAGTACTACCAGGAACTCGGCGTCGACGAGTTCAGCTTCTGGTGCGACAACAGCCTGCCGCACGCCGAGAAGAAGAAGTCGCTGGAGCTGTTCATCAAGGAAGTGGTGCCGGCGTTCGCCTGACACCCCTCACCAGCAATAGCGCGGGACCAGCCCGCTCCTGGGGCCCCGTGGCTCTCGGGAGCGGGCGTTTTTTTAGCGGCAAGCTGCAAGTAAAAGCGGTACGCGCCGTCCCCCCGAAATCGCAAGTAGCGAGCGCGAAGGTTCAGCCGACGCGCTTCGCTTGCGGCTTGCGACTTGTAGCGTGCAGCCGCCCTAGAGAAATTTTCGTCCCGCCTCTTGCGCTATCGATATTATGGTATACCATCAGACAACAAGACCTGATAACCCTCCACAGGAGCCGCTCATGAGTTTCGAAATCCGCAAGATCGTCACCTACTCCGAAGAGACCCGCATCGAAGGCGGCAAGGCTACCGACAAGCCGGTGACCATGGTCGGCCTGGCCGTGGTGATCAAGAACCCGTGGGCCGGTCGCGGTTTCGTCGAAGACCTCAAGCCCGAAATCCGTGCCAACTGCTCCGAGCTGGGCGCGCTGATGGTCGAGCGCCTGTGCGCGGCGATCGGCGGTGCCGACAAGATCGAAGCCTATGGCAAGGCCGCCGTGGTCGGCGCTGACGGCGAGATCGAGCACGCTTCCGCGGTGATCCATACCCTGCGCTTCGGCAACCACTACCGCGAAGCGGTCCAGGCCAAGAGCTACCTGAGCTTCACCAACAAGCGCGGCGGCCCGGGCACCTCGATCCAGATCCCGATGATGCAGAAGGACGACGAAGGCCTGCGCTCGCACTACATCACCCTGGAGATGCAGATCGAAGACGCCCCCCGCGCCGACGAGATCGTCGTGGTCCTGGGCGCCTCCGATGGCGGCCGCCTGCACCCGCGCATCGGTAACCGCTATATCGACCTGGAAGAACTGGCGGCCGAGAAAGCCAACGCTCAATAACAACAACCAGACGGGCCGGGGCGTTGCGTGCAAGCACTGCCGCCACGCCCGACCTCGAGGAGCGCCCTCCATGATTCAGCCTGTTGCTGAACGTACACCGGCCGGGACCAGTTACCTGAGCCTCGGCCAGGGCCAGCCTGTGGTACTGATCCACGGCGTGGGCCTGAACAAGGAAATGTGGGGCGGGCAGTTCGTCGGCCTGGCCGGCGACTACCGCGTCATCGCCTACGACATGCTCGGCCACGGCCAGAGCCCACGACCCGCTGCCGACACCGACCTGCAAGGCTATGCCGCGCAACTGGCCGAGCTGCTCGACCACCTGCAGATCCCGCAGGCCACGGTGATCGGCTTCTCCATGGGTGGCCTGGTCGCGCGCGCCTTCGCCCTGCACCATCCACAGCGCCTGGCGGCGCTGGTGGTGCTCAACAGCGTGTTCAACCGCAGCCCCGAGCAGAGCGCCGGGGTCATCGCGCGCGCCGCCCAAGCCGCCGAACACGGCCCCGACGCCAATGCCGAAGCGGCCCTGGCACGCTGGTTCAGCCGCGAGTACCAGGCGGCCAACCCGGCGCAGGTCGCGGCCATCCGCCAGACCCTGGCCAGCAACGACCCGCAGGGCTACCTGACCACCTACAAGCTGTTCGCCACCCAGGACATGTACCGCGCCGATGACCTCGGCAGCATCCAGGTGCCGACCCTGATCGCCACCGGCGAGCACGACCTGGGGTCGACCCCGGACATGACCCGCCAGCTGGCCGCGCGCATCCCGGGCGCCCGCAGCGTGGTCCTGGCCGAACAACGGCATATGATGCCGGTGGAAGCGCCGCGTGAAGTCAACAAGATGCTGCTGGACTTCCTCAAGCACGCCCACACCCTCACCGAATCCGCCAAGGGGATTGTTGCATGACCCTCGTTCGTTTCCAGATGTGCATCGACGGCCAATGGCGCGATGCCCAGAGCGGCAAGACCTTCGACAGCCTCGACCCGGCCACCGCCAAGGCCTGGGCGCAACTGCCCGACGCCGATGAAGCCGATGTGGAGCTGGCCGTGCAAGCCGCCCAGCGCGCCTTCGAGAGCAAGGCCTGGCGTGGCCTGACCGCCACCGCGCGGGGCAAGCTGTTGCGCCGCCTGGGCGACCTGATCGCCGAGAACAAGGAACACCTGGCCCAGCTGGAAAGCCGCGACAACGGCAAACTGATCCGCGAGACCCGCGGCCAGGTCGGCTACCTGCCGGAGTTCTTCCACTACACCGCGGGCCTGGCCGACAAGCTCGAGGGCGGCACCCTGCCCCTGGACAAGCCGGACCTGTTCGCCTACACCGTGCACGAGCCGATCGGCGTGGTGGCCGGGATCATCCCCTGGAACAGCCCGCTGTACCTGACCGCGATCAAGCTGGCCCCGGCGCTCGCCGCCGGCAACACCATCGTGCTCAAGCCGTCCGAACACGCCTCGGCGACCATCCTCGAGCTGGCCCGCCTGGCCCTCGAGGCCGGCTTCCCGGCCGGCGTGGTCAATGTGGTCACCGGCTTCGGCCCAAGCACCGGCGCGGCGCTGACCCGCCATCCGCTGGTGCGCAAGATCGCCTTCACCGGTGGCGCCGCCACCGCCCGCCACGTGGTGCGCAGCAGCGCCGAGAACTTCGCCAAGCTGTCGCTGGAACTGGGCGGCAAGTCGCCGAACATCATCTTCGCCGACGCCGACCTGGACAGCGCCGTCAACGGCGCGGTGGCCGGCATCTATGCCGCCTCCGGGCAGAGCTGCGTGGCCGGCTCGCGCCTGTTGGTGCAGGACGAGATCTTCGACACCTTCGTCGAGCGCCTGGTCGAGCGCGCCAAGCGCATCCGCATCGGCAACCCGCAGGACGACGCCAGCGAAATGGGCCCGATGGCCACCGCCCAGCAACTGGCCGTGGTCGAGGGCCTGGTCGCCGCGGCCCAGGCCGAAGGCGCCAAGCTGCGCCTGGGCGGCAAGCGTGCCGAGGTCGAGGGCGACGGCTGGTTCTACGAGCCGACCCTGTTCGAGTGCGACAGCAACTCGATGAAGATCATGCAGGAAGAAGTGTTCGGCCCGGTGGCGGCAGTGATCCGCTTCAAGACCGAGGATGAGGCGCTGGCCATCGCCAACGACTCGCAGTTCGGCCTGGCTGCCGGCATCTGGACCCGCGACCTGGGCCGCGCCCACCGCCTGGCCCGCGACGTGCGCTCGGGGATCATCTGGGTCAACACCTACCGCGCGGTCTCGGCCATGGCGCCGATCGGCGGTTTCAAGAACAGCGGCTACGGCCGCGAGAGCGGCATCGATTCGGTGCTGGCCTATACCGAGCTGAAGACGGTGTGGATCAACCTGTCCACGGCGCCCATGCCCGACCCGTTCGTGATGCGTTGATCGAGGTAGCACAAGATGATCGAACCCGGCATCTACAAAGACGTGATGGGCTCCTTCCCGTCCGGCGTCACGGTGGTCACCACCCTGGACGCCGACGGCGCCATCGTCGGTATCACCGCCAGCGCCTTCAGCGCGCTGTCGATCGACCCGGCACTGGTGCTGTTCTGCCCCAACTACGCCTCCGACACCTACCCGATCCTGCGCGACAGCAAGCAGTTCGCCATCCATTTGCTGTCCGCCGACCAGACCGCTGAGGCCTACGCCTTCGCCGGTAAAGGCAAGGACAAGGCCAAGGGCATCGACTGGCACTTGAGCGAGCTGGGCAACCCACTGCTGGCCAAGGCCACGGCGATCATCGAGTGCGAGCTGTGGCGCGAGTACGACGGCGGCGACCACGCGATCATCGTCGGCCAGGTGAAGAACCTGATCCTGCCGCAGGAGCCGGTGACACCGATGGTCTACCACAAGGGCAAGCTCGGCGCCCTGCCCTCGCTGGGCTGAGCCGGGGCTGCACAGCAGCCCCATTGTTTCCGGGGGGGCCGCACTGTCCCCCTCACCTTCGGTTGCGGCCCCCCTTTTTTCAACCATGCAGGAACACGGCACATGAGCAACGAGAAGTACGAAAAAGGCCTGGCGATCCGCACCCAGGTGCTGGGCGAGGACTACGTCAACCGCTCGATCCAGAACGCCGACGACTTCACCCAGCCCTTGCAGGAACTGGTCACCGAATACTGCTGGGGCCATGTCTGGGGCCGCGACGGCTTGTCGCTCAAAGAGCGCAGCATGATAAACTTGGCCATGATTTCCGCGCTCAACCGGCCCCACGAGCTCAAGCTGCACATCCGCGGCGCCTTGCGTAATGGCCTGAGCCGTGAACAGATTCGCGAGATCCTGCTCCAGGTCGGCATTTATTGCGGCGTGCCCGCGGCGGTGGACAGCTTCCGCCTGGCCCGCGAAGCGTTCGCAGAAGCCGATGCGGAGCCAACCCGTTAACAGCGGGCTGTTCGAACCCCTGCATGGAGCGCCCCAGGTTCGTGGTGCTCCAGCGGTTGCGGCCGGGCAGCCTCATTCAGAGCGCACTCGATGAAACGCCAGCCCCTCGACGACAGCTTCAAGGTCAACCGCAACCCCGTTACCCTGCGCGAAATCGTGCTCGACAAACTGCGCGGGGCGATCATGAACTTCCACCTGCTGCCCGGCGATCGCCTGGTCGAACGCGACCTCTGCGACCGCCTCGGCGTGAGCCGCACCTCGGTGCGCGAGGCCCTGCGCCACCTGGAGTCCGAAGGCCTGGTGGAGTTCGCCGACGCCAAGGGCCCACGGGTGGCGATCATCACCCTGGAAGACGCCCGCGACATCTACGAGCTGCGCTGCGTGCTCGAAGGCCTGATCGTCCAGCTGTTCACCCTCAACGCCAAGGCCAAGGACATCCGCGCCCTGGAGCGCGCCCTGGAAGTGAACCGCGAGGCCCTCGAGGAAGGCGAGTTGCAGCAGGTGCTCGACTCGGTGCAAGGCTTCTACGACGTGCTCCTGGAAGGCTCGGGCAACAAGGTCGCCGCCACCCAGCTGCGCCAGTTGCAAGCGCGCATCAGCTACCTGCGCGCCACCTCGGTGTCCCAGGAGAACCGCCGTGGCGCCAGCAACCGCGAGATGGAGAAGATCGTCGAGGCGATCAAGAGCGGCGACCCACAGGCCGCCCACCAGGCCTCGGTCGACCATGTGCGCGCCGCCGCCAAGGTGGCCCTGGACTACCTGCGCCAGAAGCAGGACGACAACAGCACGGTGCGTGCGATCGTCGAGCCGCTGGTCCTCAAAGACCCTCGCATAGGCCGCTGACCATGCCCAACGCCCCGCGCTATTGCCCGCACTGCACCACGGAACTGGCCCGGGGCGTTCCCAACGGCGACACCCACGAACGCCTGCATTGCACGGGGTGTGGCTACGTCCACTACATCAACCCGAAGATCATCGCCGGCTGCATCATCGAGCGCGACGGCAAGTACCTGTTGTGCCAGCGAGCCATCCCCCCGCGCCCCGGCACCTGGACCCTCCCCGCAGGCTTCATGGAGGCCGGCGAGACCACCGAGCAGGCAGCCCTGCGCGAGGTCTGGGAGGAAAGCGGCGTGCAGGCCGAGATCGTCTCGCCCTACTCCATCTTCAGCGTGCCGAGGATCAGCGAGGTGTACATCATCTTCCGCGCCATCGCCACGCAGGAGACCGGCCAGCCCGGCCCCGAGACCCTGGCCTACCGCTTCTTCGGGCCCGACGAGATCCCCTGGGACGAGATCTACTACCCCGCCATCCGGCAGATCCTCGAGCGCTACATCCTCGAGCGCCAGGCCGGGGTATATGGCATCTACATGGGCAACGACGATACCGGCAAGGTGCACTTCATTCGCTGACTCGCCAGTCGTGGTGGCCCCATCGCCGGCAAGCCGGCTCCCCATGGTCCCTGCAAACCGTATCATTTTGGGGTCGACTCACACCTTGTGGGGCTTGCCAGCGATGGTCTGCAAGGCAGCCCCAAAAATGACAAAGCGCCGCTCAACTGACTGGCACTGCGCCACAGCCTGCATAAAATCTCTCGCCAACCGCCGCTTGCGGGTGCACCCTATTGATCCCCATGCAAAGGAGCGGCAGCGCACATGGCGAAATGGCTAGAAGGCGGTGGGCTCATGGCCGAACGCATCCGCCACCACGACTGGGCAGCCACGCCCCTGGGGGCGCTGGACACCTGGCCACATGTGCTGCAGACCTCGGTGGCCCTGTGCCTGACCTCGCGCTTCCCCCAGGCCGTGCTCTGGGGCCAGGAACTGATCACCCTGCACAACGACGCCTTCTCCGAGATCCTCGGTGAAAAACCGTCCGCCCTCGGTCGCCCGTTCAGCGACGTGTGGCAGGAAGCCTGGAGCGAGATCAGCCACATGGCGCAACTGGCCCTGGCCGGCCAAGCCGTGTACATCCAGGACTTTCCCCTGGTCATCGATCGCCGCGGCGGCCCCGAGCAAGCCTATTTCACCTTCTGCTACAGCCCTATCCGCGACCTGGACGGCAAGGTCGTGGGCATGCTCGACACGGTGACCGAAACCACCACCAGCGTGGTGAGCAACCAGCGCCTGCACTTTCTCGACAGCCTGGGCCGGGCTGTGGCCCACGTCACCGACCCTGAGCGGATCATGGCCGTCACCACATGCATGCTCGGCGAGCACCTGCAGCTGTCCAGCTGCGCCTATGCTGTGGTGGACCCCGACGAGGACGGTGTCACCGTCTGCGGCGACTGGGTGGCGCCAGGCCAGCCGCGCCTGGTCGGCCGGTATCGCATCTCCGACTTCGGCGAACAGGTGGTCAACCGCCTGCGCGCCGGCCAGGCCCTGGTGATCGACGACACCTTTCGGCAGTTGCCCGCCGCGGATGCGGCGGCGTTCAAGGCCCTGGATATCACCGCCAGCATCTGCATGCCCTTGATCAAGGACGGCCGCCTGACCGCCTTGATGTCCATTCACGACAAGCTCGCGCGCACCTGGACCCACTACGAGCGATCCTTGATCGGGCAGGTTACCGAACGCTGCTGGGCCCATATCCAGCGGGCCCAGGCCCATGCCAAGATGCGCGAGGCGGCAGCGGCACTGGAAGCGCTCAACGCCACCCTGGAGCAACGGGTACAGGAGCGCACCCTGCAGTTGCTGCACACCGAGGCGGTGCTGCGCCAGGCCCAGAAACTCGAAGCCATCGGCCAGCTGACCGGTGGCGTGGCCCACGACTTCAACAACCTGCTGACCATCATCCGCTCGTCCCTGCACTTCCTGCAGCGCCCAGACCTCGACGAAACACGCCGCCAGCGCTACCTCAGGACCATGGCCGAAACGGTCGATCGTGGCGCCAAGCTGACCGGCCAACTGCTGGCCTTCGCCCGCCGCCAGACCCTCAGCCCCCAGGTGTTCGAGGCCGGCCCCCGGCTGGAAGCCATGAGCGAGATGCTCGCCACCGCCACCGGCGCGCGGATCAAGGTGATCCTCGAACTGCCCGACGCGCCCTGCCATATCCGCGCCGACCTCGCCCAACTGGAAACCGCGATCATCAACCTGATGATCAACGGCCGCGACGCCATGGCCGGCGAAGGCACTTTGCGCCTGCGCCTGTCGCCGGACCAAGCCATGCCCAGCCTGCATGGGCAACCTGCACAACCCGGGCCGTTCGCGGCCATCTCGGTGATCGACAGCGGTGTCGGCATCGCTCCGGAGCTGCTCGAGCGCATCTTCGATCCATTCTTCACCACCAAGGCCGCAGGCCAGGGCACAGGCCTTGGGCTGTCGCAAGTCTTCGGCTTCGTCAAACAATCCGGCGGCGACATACAGGTCGCCAGCGTGCCGGGCCAGGGCACCACCTTCACCCTCTACCTGCCGCAGGTGACGCAACTCCAGGACGAACACACCACCCCCGAAACCTGCGTCACGCTCCATGGCAACGACGGCCGGCGGCGCATCCTGGTGGTGGAGGACAACCCGGATGTCGGCAGTTTCACCGCGCAGATCCTCAAGGACCATGGCTACCAGATCAGTTGGGCGACCTCGGCCGAGGACGCCCTGGAGCAGTTGAACGGTACGCAGGGCAGCTTCGATGCGGTGTTTTCCGATGTGGTGATGCCGGGCATGGGCGGCCTGGCACTGGCCCGGGAGCTGCGACAGCGCCACCCGCATTTGCCGGTGATCCTCACCTCCGGCTACAGCGACGCCATCGCCGAAGGCGGCCACCAGGGCTTCGACTTCCTCGCCAAGCCCTACTCCGCCGAGCAGGTGTGCCAACTGCTCGGCAAGGTGCTCGGCGCCTCCTGAACGATACGGCGCCCCGGTAAAGCTGCTCCCGTAGGCATTACGCGGCTCATCTGCTGCGCACCTTGAACATCCGCTCGTCATAGACGAAGTCGAACACCTCCCGCACCCGGACCTCGCCGATCGCCGGGTGCAGCGGGTTGACCACCAGGTTGCGCTCCAGTTGCAGCACCACCGAGGGCACGATCAGGCCCAGGTGACTGCGCGCCTGGAGCCAGCGGGTGCCATAGGCCATGCTCGGGCTATCGGCCGGCAGCGCATCCCAGCCCGCGGGCAGCTCGGCAGGCCCGGGCTCGAGATAGAGGGCGGGATCGTCGGGCAACTCGAAGCAGGTGATCTTGAGTGGAAACTGCGGGCGCCCGGACGCATGGACGAAGGTCTCCAGGCTGCAGATGGCCGGGGTCAGGCCCATGTACAGCGCGGGGACGTCGACTTGGTTCCAGCGCCCTCCCACGATGGCCGCGCCCCGACCGCTGAGGTCGTCCGCCCGCGACGCCTTGGCCACGCGCCAGGCCAGCATCAGGCGACGCCGCCCCACTCCAGGGCATTGAGCACCCGGCGCACCTGCTTGGCGCCGATCCCGGTCTCGCACAGCATGACCGGCGCAGTGCCGCCCAGGGCATCGTTGGGCCGGGACATCCAGGCGATGGCATCGGCCTCGCTCTCGAACACCGCCACCGCCTGGTGGGTGATCTCGGCGATCCGGTCCAGGCGCTCAGAGGCCACCGCATCGAGTGGCTGGTTATCGCGCACGCGGCGCTCGAGCGTGGAAATCGACGCATTGAACAGCTCGGCCAGTTGCTTCTCCGGCAAGCTGAACAGGCGCTTGACCTCCTGGTAGAGCCTGGCGGGCAAGCCGTCGCGGATCTGCACCAGGCGCTCTGCCTCGGTGAGCTGGTCATGGGCCTTGGAGTAGCCCCAGAACACACCGCTGGCCTCGCGGGCTTCGACGGTTGCCTTGCGCCCGCCCTCGATCGCGACATAACGCCCGTCAGCGCCTCGCCTGGCGGGCGCGGAGCGGCGGACACGTGGTTTTTCTGTCGTCTCGGCCATGGATAACCTCATTTGACGGGATATCTACATCAAATGAAGGATACACCGTCCGACAGGGCCTTGCACCCGCCCGTTTCCAACCGTTTGCCGGCCTTAGTTTTTTTAACGCTTATGGGTACATATTTACTAATTTATCGATCCTCCCGCACCCCGCATGATCGCGCCAACAAGAACGCGTCGCCCCTTGCCGGCACGCACCCGGGCACGCCCGCGCGCCCCTCCTTGCCTTGGAGTCCGTCATGACCAGTGCAGCCACATCGGCACCCCTCATAGAAAAACACACGATCGGCTACGTGCCCCCGCAGGACCGCCATGGAAAGGTAAGGGATCTGTTCACCCTCTGGTTCGGCGGCAACATCGCGCCTCTGCCCATCGTCACCGGCGCGCTGGGCGTGCAGTTGTTCAACCTGAACCTCGTCTGGGGCATCGTCGCCATCCTGGTCGGCCACCTGGTCGGCGGCGTGCTGATGGCGCTGCACTCGGCCCAGGGCCCGCAGATGGGCATCCCGCAGATGATCCAGAGCCGCGCCCAGTTCGGCTCCCTCGGCGCGCTGCTGGTGGTGGTGATCGCCGGGGTGATGTACATCGGCTTCTTCGCCTCCAACATCGTCCTGGCCGGCAAGTCCCTGCATGGGGTGGTCGAGGCCGTGCCGGTGCCGGTGGGCATCGTCATCGGTGCCCTGGGCTCGGGGATCATCGGCATCATCGGCTACCGCTTCATCCACGTGCTCAACCGCATCGGCACTTGGGTGCTGGGCATCGGCATCGTGGTCGGCTTCGGCTACATCTTCAGCCACATCCAGAGCGACGACTTCCTCACCCGCGGTGGCTTCAACATCTCCGGCTGGCTGGCCACGGTGTCCCTGGCGGCCCTCTGGCAGATCGCCTTCGCCCCGTACGTGTCGGACTATTCGCGCTACCTGCCGGCCGACGTGAAGGTGTCGTCGACCTTCTGGACCACCTACCTGGGTTCGGCCCTGGGCTCGAGCCTGTCGTTCGTGTTCGGTGCGGTGGCGGTGCTGGCGATCCCCGCGGGCATGGACACCATGGACGCGGTCAAACTCGCCACCGGTGCCATCGGCCCGCTGATGCTGGTGCTGTTCCTGCTCAGCGTGATCAGCCACAACGCCCTCAACCTGTATGGCGCGGTGCTGTCGATCATCACCCTGGTGCAGACCTTCGCCTACCGCTGGATCCCCACCGCCAAGAGCCGTGCGGTGCTGTCGCTGATCGTCCTGGCGGCCTGCTGCGTGGTGGCGGTGTTCGCCTCGGCGGACTTCATCGGCCACTTCGTCGACATGGTCCTGGTGCTGCTGGTGGTGCTGGTACCGTGGACGGCGATCAACCTGATCGACTTCTATGCGATCCACAAGGGCGACTACGACATCCAGTCGATCTTCAAGGTCGATGGCGGTATCTACGGGCGCTACAACCCGCAGGCCCTGATCGCCTATGCCGTGGGTATCGCGGTGCAGATCCCGTTCATGAACACGCCGCTGTACGTAGGCCCGGTGTCCGCGCACATCAACGGTGCCGACCTGTCGTGGCTGGTGGGGCTGGCAGTGACTTCGCCGCTGTACTGGTGGCTGGCGACCCGCGACAGTGCCTATCGTCGTCGGCAGATGAGTGCCAAGCTCGCCGCGGGGGCTTGACGCCGCCGCTACGCAATTCAATCAGTTAGGCGTATTGGGGCTGCTTTGCAGCCCCAATGGCCGCTGAACGTATCGACTGACAGAGCCTTGGGACGCCTCCCACAGAGACAACCGATTCACCTGATGGAAATGAGCCGTGTCCATCGCCAGCATGCCCGCTCCCCCGGATAAGGAGTTCCCATGCATACGAATCCATTGGTTGAATCCGCCGCCTTCCTGCGCAAGCACCGCAAACTCGTCACCAGCATCGCTCTCCCGGCACTCGCCCTTGGCGCCCTCGCAATACTTTTCGACAAGGTGTTCTTCTACAACGAGGCAGGTCAGATGACCCACGTGCGCACCATTTTCGGCGAAGAGAAAGTGGTCGAGGACGTCGGCTATGCGACCAAATGGTTTGGCCGCAGCACCGTCTGGCGCCGTACCATCGGCGTCCAGTCGGCCTTGCAGGTGGACCAGCAGGAGGACACCCCTCGTGGGCAACCTGCGGTGGTCCTGCAGAACCTGCCCATCGTCTTCCTGGGGAATGTCGACGCAAAGGCCGAATTCAGCACCCAGTTTCGCCTGCCCTCGGGGGAAGCGTTCCTGAAGATCGCCCAGGAATACCGGACGCCGGACAATTTCCTCCAGCGGGCATTGCTGCCAGCGGTCAAGGAAACCCTCCAGGCCACGGCCTCGCTGATGAGCGCCGACGACTACTACGCAGGCAACCGCAGCCACTTCGGTGCCGAATTCGAGAACCAGCTGCGCAATGGCCTGTACCTGACCAGCCGCAAGGAAGTGCGCGTCAAACGTGACAACTTCCCGGCACAGACCGCCATTCTCCAGGCCGGCACCGACCAAGGCAGTTTCGGTGACAACTCCTCGACCCGCTTCATCATCGAGAAGAAGCTCGACAAGGATGGTCAGGAGCTGCGCAAGCAACAGCAGTTTCGCCTGTTCGGTGTCGAGGTCGTCGATGCGCGGGTAACGCATATCGACCCCAACCCGCAGTACCAGCAACGGATGGTACGGGTGCAGCAGGCACTGGCGGAGCTGGCGGTGGCCCGGCAGAACCGCCTCAAGGAGGAAGAAGAGAAGGAGCTGGTCTCCGCCCGCGGCGCCAAGGACGTCGAAGCCAAGCGCCAGGAAAGCCTGCGTCAGCAGATCGAACGCACCACCGAAGCCGAAACGGAGAAGCAGCTCACGCTGATCAATGCCGAGCGGGAGCACCGGCGTGCCGAGATCGACAAGCAAACCGCCGAACTGCTGCGGGACAAGGCCAGGGTCAATGCCGAAGCGACCAAGATCACGGCCGACGCCGAGGCCTACGCCCGTGAGGGATCGCTCAAGGCCGACGGCGCCCTGCAAACCAAGCTCGACGCACTGGTGCAGATCAACCGTGCCTGGGCCGATGCCGCAGCTCGGGCCCCGGTGCCAGGCGTAATGATGGGTAGCGCAGAGGGTGGTATCGGGCGTCAGGATGAAATGAACAAACTCATGAGCGTGCTGGCCACCAAAGCGGCCAGGGACCTGGCACTGGACCTCAAGGCGCCCTGAGCCCCACCCAGGTTCCTGTTCGATTGCATCCTGCAGCCTGAGCCTGCGTTCAGGGCGCAGCGCCCTCGACAATGATCACCTCGGCCCTGGCCGCTCCCTGTCGAAACTGGCACGCCTCCTGGTACGCCGGCGAGCGATAGCACGCCAGCGCCTGCTCGTACGACTCGAACTCGATCACCACGCTACGCTGGGGAGTAGGCCGCCCTTCCATCGCCTCGCTGCGTCCGCCACGGGCCAGGAAGCGGCCACCGAACGCGGCGAAGGCCGCCGGGGCGCGCTGGGTGTATTGCTGGTACTGCTCTGGGTCGGTGACGTCCACATGGGCGATCCAGTAGGCCTTCATCCGTCGCTCTCCTCTACAGGGATATTTGTGTATGATGGTATACCATAAACACCACCCTACCACAGCGAGTGTGCAGCATGGCTTTCAACAGCATCGAAGAACTCCTCGAGGATTATCGGCAAGGCAAGATGGTCCTGCTGGTGGACGACGAGGACCGTGAGAACGAGGGCGACCTGCTGATCGCCGCCGAGCGCTGTGACGCCCAGGCCATCAACTTCATGGCCCGCGAGGCGCGTGGGCTGATCTGCCTGACCCTGACCGACGAGCACTGCCAACGCCTGGGCCTGGAGCAGATGGTGCCGAGCAACGGCAGCGCCTTCAGCACTGCCTTCACCGTCTCCATCGAGGCTGCCACGGGCGTCACCACCGGGATCTCCGCCGCCGACCGGGCGCGCACCGTGGCCGCCGCCATGGCCCCCCACGCCCGCCCCGAAGACCTGGTCCAGCCCGGCCACATCTTCCCCTTGCGCGCCCGCGAAGGCGGCGTGCTGACCCGCGCCGGCCACACCGAGGCCGGCTGCGACCTGGCGCGCCTGGCCGGTTTCAGCCCGGCCTCGGTGATCGTCGAGGTGCTCAACGACGACGGCACCATGGCCCGCCGTCCGGACCTGGAACTGTTCGCCGAGCGCCACGGCATCAAGATCGGTACCATCGCCGACCTGATCCACTACCGCCTGAGCACCGAGCAGACCATCAAGCGCATCGGCGAGCGCGAGCTGCCGACCGTGCACGGCACCTTCCGCCTGGTGACCTACGAGGACCGTATCGAAGGCGGCGTGCACATGGCCATGGTGATGGGCGACATCCGCCGCGACCTGCCGACCCTGGTGCGGGTGCATGTGATCGATCCGCTGCGCGACCTGGTCGGCGCCGAGTATGCCGGCCCGGCCAACTGGACACTGTGGGCGGCGCTGGAGAAGGTTGCCGAGGAAGGTGCCGGCGTGGTCGTGATCCTCGCCAACCACGAATCCTCCCAGGCCCTGCTCGAGCGCGTGCCGCAACTGACCCAGCCGGTGCGTCCGTACCAGAGGGGCCAATCGAAGGTGTATTCGGAAGTCGGCACCGGCGCCCAGATCCTCCAGGACCTGGGCGTGGGCAAGCTGCGCCACCTTGGCCCGCCGCTCAAGTATGCGGGGTTGGCAGGGTATGAGTTGGAGGTGGTGCAGAGCATTCCGTTCGAGGGCTGCTGATTTTCGCGGTATCTGTGTGGGCCTCATCGCGAGTGAGGCCCCAGATTGAGCATGCGAGGTAGCGACCGAATCACACAGCTTGTAAAACAATGTCCTCCACACCCGAAATAGCAGTGGTTAACATTAAGTTCCCTTGGCCTCCCTATTTCCTGCATGGCAACTTCATCGGAGCCACCCAGTTGCGCCTTCCCTGACGAGAAAGGCCCATACTGCGAACTATCCCCCCCAGCAGAGCGCTCCGCACGGCCTCTGACCAGCCGCCCCATCACGCCAGCTTTCCTGTTTCGATCCCGCCTCGGTGGCGTGCTGCGCCTACCGCACGTGCGCTTTGGCTGCCCGTACCGACAGAAAACGAGTGCATGGAACTTGCCTCGGTGGTGTACGTAGGAGAACAGCAATGGAATTTTTCATACTGGCTTTGCTGATCGTCCTCAATGGCCTGTTTGCCATGTCGGAGATCGCCCTGGTGGCAGCGAGGAAAGCACGGTTGATGAAGCTGGTGGCCGAAGGGGACTCATCAGCCGCGGTGGCCCTCAAGCTTGGCGAGGACCCGACCCGGTTTCTCTCGACCGTGCAGATTGGCATCACCTCCATTGGCATCCTCAACGGTATCGTCGGTGAGGCTGTATTGGCCGCCCCTTTGGCCGAATGGCTGCAAACCCTGGGTGTGCCGAGCGCGACAGCAAGCCTCGGAGCCACGGCAGGTGTGGTGATCGTGATCACCTACGTCTCCATCGTGATCGGTGAACTGGTGCCCAAGCGCATCGGGCAAATCAATCCAGAGGGCATTGCCCGCTTGGTCGCGCGGCCGATGGTGACCCTCGCTTTCCTGACGCGTCCTTTCGTGGCCGTGCTGTCCTGGTCGACCCAGGCCATTCTGCGCATCATGGGCGTGCGTCCGCTCGACAATCCGAGCGTCACCGAGGAAGAAATCCAGGCAATGCTCGAAGAAGGCTCCGAGGCTGGAGTGATCGAACACCATCAGCACCGAATGGTACGCAATGTGTTCCGCCTGGACGACCGCCGACTCGGCTCGTTGATGATCCCGCGTTCAGACCTGGTTTATGTCGACATTCGCAGGCCCCCGGAAGAGAACGTCCAGGTGATGATCGAGTCCGAGCACTCTCGTTTTCCGGTCTGCGACGGTGGCCTGGACAACCTGCTCGGCCTGATTCATGCCAAGCAGGCCTTTGCTTGCCTGGCCAAGGGCGAGCAGCCCAACTTCACCGACCAACTCCCTCCCTGCGTGTTCGTGCCTGAAACCCTCACCGGCATGGAGCTGCTGGAGCAATTTCGTGCCAATGGCATGCACATGGCGTTCGTGATCGACGAATATGGTGAGTTGCAAGGCATCGTCACGCTGCAGGATGTACTGGAAGCCGTAACCGGCGAGTTCACCCCTGGCGATGAAAACGATGCTTGGGCCGTCCAGCGGCACGATGGCTCCTGGCTGCTCGATGGCGCCATCCCGATCCTGGAGATGAAGGATCGCCTGGCATTCAAGACAATGCCCGAGGAAAACAGGGGCCGCTACCACACCCTGTCCGGCATGGTCATGCTGCTGCTTGGCCGGGTGCCGGTCACTGGCGACCGGGTAGAGTGGGACGGCTGGATATTAGAGGTGGTCGACATGGACGGCAAACGCATCGACAAGGTGCTGGCGACTCCTGTTGAAACACCGGAATGAGATGAATTGGATGGCCGCAATGGAGGGAACGAGCGCGAGTGAGGGTGTCAGAAATTTTGTGTTCGGGCATAACATGAGTAAGAGGTGCATGTATGCCAACCAAAAAGAAACCCTTGCGTGACCTGCCCAAAATCCCCAAAGAGCTGCTGGAGCAGTTCGGTGAGGGC
>NZ_JBCGFQ010000056.1:0-34843 GCF_040984075.1 Pseudomonas sp. I2 | reverse complement strand
GTGGGCTCGGATTTGTGTATAAGAGACTGGTGGAAGGGGTACCGGGAAGGGGATGCGGGGGTGCATCGCTTGCAGTCGCTGGTGCTGGTCAACTATGGCCAGGCGAGCGGGGCGCAGTTGCATGACCTGGCGCGCAGGATCCAGGCCGATATCCTGGAACGGTTCGGTGTCGAGTTGGAGATGGAGCCGAACCTGTATTGACCGAGGCGGCTGCTGCGCAGCCGATCGCCGGCAAGCCGGCTCCCACGGGGGCCTTGTTGTGCTTTCGGTCTTTGGTTTCCCCGATGAAAAAGCCCCGCCAGTTCGCACTGGCGGGGCTTTTTCATTCAGCCGATGGCATCAACCGTGGTGAGGCTTGTGCTCCTCGGTGGTTTCCAGGGGCTGTTGCTCGGCCACTTCCGGTTGCTCGGCCGCAGGCGCTTGCTGCTCGACACCCTGCTCAGCCAGGCGCTGACGCACCGGCCCGTAGTCCAGGTGTGCCTGCAATGTACGCGTCAGGGCGAAGCGTACCCGCAGGATCAACCAACGCCCCGGGTTGCGCTTGAACAAACTATCCCGGTAGGCAAAGGCGCACGCCTCCAGGCCGAAGTCCCGCAACTCGCCGGTTTCCCGGTCCAGCGCGGTCAGCCCGGCGAACACATCCTTGATCTCGACCCCATAGGCGCCGACATTCTGCATCGGCGCGGCGCCCACGGTGCCCGGGATCAGGCTGAGGTTCTCCAAACCGCAGAAACCCTGCGCCAGGCTCCACTGCACGAAGGGGTGCCAGGGTTCGCCGGCCTCGGCCTCCACCACCACCCGCTCGCCATCGTCGTGCAACACTCGCCGGCCATGGCTGGCCATGTGCAGCACCAGCGCGTCGACGTCACGCGTGAGCAGCAGGTTGCTGCCACCGCCGAGCACCAGCACCGGCACCTGCCGCTCGCCTGCCTCGGCCAGGGCCTGGCGTATCGCCTCGTCGCTGCACGCCTGGGTGAAGTAACGCGCCGTTACATCGATGCCGAAGGTGTTGTAGGGCTTGAGCGACACCCGCTCCTGCCAGCACGCCGTCATAGCCGCCCCTTGATTTCCACGACCAGCTCTCGGCAGGCGGCCTCGATCAGGTCCAGCACCTGCTCGAAGCCTTCGGCGCCACCGTAGTAAGGGTCCGGTACCTCATCCAGGGCGGCGCCGTAGCGCCGTAGGAACAGGTCGAGCTCGCCGCTCGCGGTGTGCGGGCGCATGGCCTGCAGATGACCGAGATTGTGCTTGTCCATGGCCAGGATCAGGTCGTACTCACCGAAGTGGGCCACCTGGACCTGCTGGGCACGCTGACGCGACAGATCGTAGCCACGCGCCAGGGCGGCGCGGCAGGTACGGCCGTCGGGCGCCTTGCCGACATGCCAGTCACCGGTGCCGGCCGAGGCTACATGGACCTGCGCGGCGAGCCCTTCCGCTTCGAGCTGGTGACGCAGCACGCCTTCGGCGGTCGGCGAACGGCAGATGTTGCCCAGGCAGACGAACAAAATGCGCATCAGGCCTCCAGCAAGCGCCGCACGCGCTCCAGGTCTTCGGGGGTATCGACACCCACGGCCGGGGCCTCGAGCGCATCGGCGACATGGATACGCACGCCGTGCCACAGGGCACGCAACTGCTCCAGCGACTCGGCTTGCTCCAGCCAGCAGGGGCCCCAGGCGACGAAGTCCTGGAGAAAACCCACGCGGTAGGCGTACATGCCGATATGCCGACGGTAAGGCACCGCCTCGGGCAGGCTGTCGCGATCCTTGGCGAAGGCATCCCGCGCCCACGGCAGCGGCGCGCGGCTGAAGGTCAGGGCCAGGCCGTTCTTGTCACTGACGACCTTGACCGCATTGGGGTTGAACACCGCTTGCGGCACGTGGATCGGCTCGGCCAGGGTGGCGATGCCCGCTTCCGGGTGTGCCGCCAGGTTCACCGCCACCTGGTCGATGATCGACGGCGGGATCAGCGGCTCGTCGCCCTGGACGTTGACCACGATAGCGTCGGCAGGCAGTTCCAGGCGCGCGGCGACTTCGGCCAGGCGATCGGTACCCGACTCATGATCGGCGCGGGTCAGCAGCACTTCGGCGCCGAAAGCCTCGCAGGCCTGGACGATGCTCGTATCGTCGGTGGCGATGACCACACGGCTGGCGCCGCTCTTGCGCGCCTGCTCCCACACGTGCTGGACCATCGGCTTGCCGGCGATCGGCAGCAGCGGCTTGCCCGGCAGGCGCGTGGAACGCAGGCGGGCGGGAATCACCACGGTGAAGTTCAGGCTCATTTGTCCAGACGCTCTTCGTCGGTCAGGGTGCGCGCTTCGCTTTCCAGCATCACCGGGATGCCGTCGCGGATCGGGTAGGCCAGGCCCGCGCCCTTGCTGATCAGCTCGGTCTTGTCGGCGCTGAGCTTGAGCGGGCCCTTGGTGATCGGGCAGGCCAGGATGTCGAGCAGTTTGGTGTCCATGGAAGCTTCCTTGAGGCCAATGGCCGGAAATTGACGATGATTCAGGGCTGCCGGTGCGTGGGCAGCAGGCGCGCGAGCTGGCTGTCGAACCAGGCAATGAAGGCTGGCGATGGCACGGCGTCGACCGCCAGGTACCACCAGTCGTCGCTGGCGAACCCACGGCATTTCACCGCATCCTTTTCGGTCATCACCAGCGGCAGCGGCGGGCTGAAGGCCAGGCTTTCGGCGCTGAACTGCGCATGGTCGGCGAAAGGGTGCGGCACCGGCTGCCAGTTTAGCCCCTGCAGGGTGTCGAAGAAACGCCGCGGGTTGCCGATGCCGGCCACGGCATGCACGGCCTGGCCGGCGGCGAAATGATCGAGGGCGCAGCGCTCGCCGCTGCGCAGGTTGACCAGGGCGCTGGGCTGCAAGCGGAAGGCGAAGCCGTTGTCGCGGTCGGCTTCGGCGCCGTTGTACAGCACGGCGTCGGCCTCCAGCAGGCGCTCGGCCGGCTCACGCAGCGGGCCGGCCGGCAGGCAGCGGCCATTGCCCAGGCCGCGGGCGGCATCGATCAGCACCAGTTCCAGGTCACGGGCCAGGCGATAGTGCTGCATGCCATCGTCGCAGAGGATCAGGTCCAGCGGCTCGCTGGCCAGCAGCGCCTGCACGGCGCGGGAGCGGTCGGGGTCGATCATCAGCGGCACGCCGGTGCGCTGGACGATGAGCAGCGGCTCGTCGCCAGCCTGTTCGGCGCCTTGGCCGGCCTCGACGCGCCAAGGCAAGCGGGGTGGCTTGGCGCCATAGCCACGGCTGACCACCCCCACCCTGAGCCCTTGCCGGCGGCAGTGCTCGACCAGCCAGAGGATCATCGGCGTCTTGCCAGTGCCGCCGACGGTGATGTTGCCCACCACGATCACCGGCACCGGTGCGCGGTAGCTGGCGCTGCCACCCTCGAGAAAACGTGCGCGCTTGCGCATCACCACACGCCGGTACAGGGCCTCGAGCGGCCGCAGCAAGGCCAGGGCCGGGTGCCCGGTGTACCAGGCGGCGAGCAAGCGGTCGGCGAAGGCCATCAGAGGGTCCCCTGGGCCGCCTCGACGGTGGTCATGCGCAAGTGGCTGAAGCCGAGTTTGCCGGCAGCATCCATCGCGGTGACCACGGCCTGGTGCGGGGTACGGCCGTCGGCGCTGATCGCCAGGGGCAATTCGGTGTCGCCGCCAGACTCCCGTTGCAGGGCCTCGACCAGGGTGGTCAGGTCGCTCTTGGGCAGCAGGTGGTTGTTGACCGAGTACACGCCATCGGCGCTGATGGTGACCTCCAGGCGCTTGCCCTCCTCCGGCGGCGCCTGCTCGGCACTGGCGGCTTCGGGCAGCTCGACGCGCAGTTGGGTCTCGCGGGTGAAGGTGGTGGTGACCACGAAGAACAGCAACAGCACGAACACCACGTCGATCAACGACGCCAGGTTGATGTCGACGTTCTCCCGCTGCCGATTGCGCCGGAATTTCACGCCTTGCCTCCGGCCACTTCGACTTCGCGATCGCCCTGCAGCACCTCGACCAGCTTGATCGCCTCCTGCTCCATGCCCACCACCAGCTCATCGATGCGCCGCTGCAGGAAGCGGTGGAAGAACACTGCCGGGATACCGACCATCAGGCCAGCGGCGGTGGTGACCAGGGCCTTGGAGATACCACCGGCGAGCACCGCGGGATTGGCGGTCATCTGCGTGCCCATGAAGGCGCTGAAGATGTCGATCATGCCCAGCACCGTGCCCAGCAGGCCCAGCAGCGGCGCCATGGCGGCGATGGTGCCGAGGGTGCTGATGTAGCGCTCCAGCTCGTGGATGACCCGCGAGGCGGCCTCCTCGATGCATTCCTTCATGATCTCGCGGCCATGCCGGGAGTTGGCCAGGCCCGCGGCGAGGATCTCGCCCAGCGGCGAATCGGCACGCAAGGCCTTGAGCTTGTCACTGGTCAGTTGCTTGTCCTTGATCCACATCCACACCTGGCCCAGCAGGTGCGGCGGGGTCACGCGACTGGCGCGCAGGGTCCACAGGCGTTCGGCGACGATAGCCATGGCGGCGATGGAGCTCAGAATGATCGGCAGCATCATCCAACCGCCGGACTTGACCAATTCCCACACGTTGAACATCCCCTTGGAAAAAGGTCGCCACTCTACCATAGGCGCGAGGGGGGCTCATCTGCCGGAGGTCGCTTCGGGCTGCAAGCCCGAAAGGCTCTCGCCAGAAACGCCGCTGCGCCCGCAGCCCTTCGACCTCGCCGTGGCGCCCCAGTACCAGCCGCAGTGCCCCGTCCACCGCCGTATCGTGAATCGCCAGCCCATGCCGCCGGTACCGCTCGATGACCTGCGGGTGCGGATGCCCGAAGCCATTGCTCCGCCCCCGCGAGATCAGCACACCACGCGGCGCAGTGGCACGGATGAAAGCCTCGGTGGAAGAGCTGCGACTGCCATGGTGCGGTGACTGCAACCAGTCGATACGCGGCCCACCGGTGGCATCCAGCCAGGCCCGTTCGGCACCCGCCTCGATATCCCCGGCCAACAGCAGGCGCTCGCCCTGGGCTTCGACCAGCAAGGTGCAGGAGCGATCGTTGCTCCCCTGCCCTTCGGGCCAGCGCCAGAGCGAGAAACGCACGCCGTCCCATTCCCAGCGCTGGTCGTTGCTGCACGCTTGTGCCTGCAACGCCTGTGGCAACGCCATCGCCTCGCCAGCGAGCACGCGGCCAACCGGCAAGCCGCGATGAATGGCCTGCGCGCCACCGGCATGGTCGGCATGGGCGTGGCTGATCAGCAGCAGGTCAAGGTGACTCACCCCCAGCTTGCGCAGGGTCGGTAACACCACGTGCTCGCCCAGGTCGGTGTCGCCCCAGGCGGGGCCGGCATCGTAGAGCAGGCTGTGGTTGCGGGTGCGCAGCAGCACCGCCAGGCCTTGGCCGACATCCAACTGCCAGACCTCCACCTGGCCCTGCGGTACTTGTTCCCTAGGCGCCCACAGGGCCAGCAGCATGACCAGCCCCAGGCCACGCAGAGGCACGCCCCGAGGCAACAACACCAGCACCGCCCCGGCGAGTACCAACAGCCAGGCCCAAAGCGGCAGGGACGGAGGCGTCCAGGCCGGGCGCCAGCCTGCCACCACGGCCAGCAGGCGAAACAGCAGATCGACCAAGCCACCGGCCAGCCACAGCAGCGCCTCGCCCAGCCCTGCCAGCGGCAGCAGCGCCGTCCCCAGCAGGGCCAGGGGTAGCACGGCCAGGCTTATCCAGGGTACCGCCAGCAGATTGACCAGCGGGGCGGTGAGGCTGACCGGCAACCCCAAGGCCAACAAGGCCGGCAACAGGCCCACGGCGATCACCCACTGGGCGCGGCTCCAGGCCTGCCAGGGCCGCCAGCCACCGAGACGGCCGCCAAAACAGTAGATCAGCACCGCCACCGCCGCGAACGACAGCCAGAAGCCCGGCAACAAGCTGGCCAGCGGCTCGACCAGCAGTACGCCCACCAGCGCCAGCAACAAGGGAAACAAGGCACCGAGATGGCGAAAACGCAGGCGCCACAGCAGCACGGCCGCCAACATCAGGCACGCCCGCTGCACCGGTACCTGGAACCCCGCCAATGCGCCATAGCCCAGGGCCGCGAGCATTGCCAGGGCGCAAGCCCAAGGCAGCCAGGGCAAGCGCCTTGGCCAGGCGCCCAGACGCGCGGCCCCGGCCACCAGGCCATACACCAGCCCAGCCAGCAGGCCGATGTGCTGCCCGGAAATCACCAGCAGGTGCACCGTGCCGGTGGCCTGCAACACCTGCCATTGCTCACGCGCAAGCCCTGCGCCATCGCCCAGCACCAGCGCCGCCAGCACCGCCTCGCGCCCCTGGGCATTCACCGCCAGCAGACGCTGGCGCACGGCATCGCGCCAGGCCCCCGTGGCCGGTGCCTGCAACTGCCCGGCCTTGACCGTGCCCGTGGCGCCGATCCGCCGCGCCAGCAAGGTCGCCTCGCGGTCCGGGCCATGAGGGTTGAGCAGGCCATGGGGGCGCTTGAGCGTTACCGCCAGCCGCCAGCGTTCGCCAGCCTTGACCGGCGGGCCGTCGAACCAGCTCAGTTGCAGCCGCCGGGGCAAGCCCGCGCGGCGCGATACCGCCTCGTCCAGCTCGAAGCGCATGGCCCGCCCCGACTGGGCCGGCAGGCCCGTTACCCGCCCCTCCAACCACAGCGTACGGCCATCCAGCTCCGCCGCCAGGCGATCGTCCAGTGCCAACTGCGCCGACCAGCAGGCCCAGGCCAGGCCCAGCAGCAGGCAGCCCAGCGGCCAGCCGCGCGTACACAGGCATGCCAGGCCGGCCAGGGCCAGCACGAGCAGCCACCCGACCGATGGCAAGGCGGGGAGAAAGCCCAGGCTCAACAGCCCGAGCGCGAGCGCAAACATCCCTGTGCGCATGAGGTAAGGCTCCAGAAGCACAATCGCCTTCTGAGGCATAGACGAAATGGCGACAAAGCCCGCTCAACAATTGTCACAAACTCTGAACGAGGCTGTGCGGGAATCAGGGCATACTGAGCGCCTTCGACCCGCCGGGAGCCTACATGCCGCGCCGTCTTTTCAAACGCTACATGCCGGATCCGACCAGCATTCGAGAACACAAGTCCTTACGTTTTCTCGGCCGATTGCTGCACGATCCGAACCTCTGGCACCTGAACCGCCATTCGGTGGCGCGGGCCATGGGTGTCGGCCTGTTCGCAGCGCTCATCCCCCTTCCCATGCAGATGCTGCTGGCGGCCAGCCTGGCGATCCCGCTGCGTGGCAACCTGCCGATCGCGGTCAGCCTGGTGTGGCTGACCAACCCGCTGACCATGCCACCGGTGTTCTTCGTCACCTACATGACCGGCGCCTGGCTGATGCAGATCCCACCGCGCACCCTCCCCGACGAACTGACCTTCGAGTGGATCACCGCCCAGCTCGCCACCGTCTGGCAGCCGTTCCTGCTCGGTTCGGTGGTCTGCGGCGTGGTCCTGGGCGTGCTCGCCTACTTCGCGACCATGCTGTACTGGCGCTGGTGGGTGGGCCGGCAGTGGCGCCGGCGCAAGCAGCGGCTGTCAGGCACGCATGCCGCGGCCGCTGACCAGCAGGCGGACACACAGCAGGTAGAGCACCGCGGTGGCCACCAGCATGAACGTAATCGCCGTGCCAATACGGATATCCGACACCCCTAGGATGCCGTAGCGGAACGAATTGACCATGTGCAGCACCGGGTTGGCCAGCGACACGGTCTGCCAGAACGGCGGCAGCAGGTTGATCGAGTAGAACACCCCGCCCAGGTAGGTCAGCGGCGTGAGCACGAAGGTCGGGATGATCGAGATATCGTCGAAGTTGCGCGCGAATACCGCGTTGACGAAGCCCAGCAGCGAGAAGATGGTCGCGGTCAGCAGCACCACGACGATGGTCACGCCCAGGTGATGCACCTGCAATTGGGTGAAGAACAGCGACAGCAAGGTGACGATCACCCCCACGGCCAGCCCCCGCAGCACACCGCCCAGCACATAGCCGACGAGAATGGTGTGCGGCGACACCGGCGAGACCATCAGTTCCTCGATCGAGCGCTGGAACTTGCTGCCGAAGAAACTCGACACCACGTTGCCGTAGGAGTTGGTGATCACCGACATCATGATCAGCCCCGGGACGATGTACTCCATGTAGCTGAAGCCGCCCATGTCGCCGATCTGCCGGCCGATCAGGTTACCGAAGATCACGAAGTACAGGACCATGGTGATCGCCGGGGGCAGCAGGGTCTGTGGCCAGATGCGCAGGAAACGCCGGACTTCGCGGTAGACGATGGTATTGAGGGCGACCCAGTTGGTGCGCAGTTCCAGGTTCATACGGCCACCTTCGACAGGTTCTTTTCCACCAGGGCCACGAACAGTTCCTCGAGTCGGTTGGTCTTGTTGCGCAGGCTCTGCACCTCGATGTTGCGCAGCGCCAGCTGGCCGAACAGCGCGGTGATACCGATGTCCTTGTCCACTTGCACCTCGAGGGTGTGCGGGGTGATCAGCCGGCACGGATATCCCTCCAGCGCCGGTGCGGCGGGCAAGTCGTGCTTGAGGTCGAGGACGAAGGTCTCGACGTGCAGCTTGCCGAGCAGCTTGCGCATGCTGGTGTTCTCGACGATGGTGCCGTGGTCGATGATGCCGATGTTGCGGCACAGTTGCTCGGCTTCCTCCAGGTAGTGCGTGGTCAGGATGATGGTGATGCCCTTCTGGTTCAGCTCGGTGAGAAAGCTCCACATCGAGCGGCGCAGCTCGATGTCCACCCCGGCGGTCGGCTCGTCGAGGATCAGCAGGCGCGGCTCGTGGATCAGCGCCCTAGCGATCATCAGCCGGCGCTTCATGCCACCGGACAGCGAACGCGATGGCACGTCGCGCTTGTCCCACAGGCCGAGCTGGGTCAGGTACTGTTCGGCGCGCTCCTTGGCCAGCTTGGCCGGGATACCGTAGTAACCCGCCTGGGTGACGACGATATCGAAGGTCTTCTCGAACTGGTTGAAGTTGAACTCCTGGGGCACCACGCCCAGGCAGCGCTTGAGCGCCGCAGGCTCGCGGTCCAGGTCGTGGCCGAAGACATTCACCGTGCCGCTGGTCTTGTTCACCAGGGTCGAGAGAATGCCGATGGTGGTGGATTTGCCGGCGCCGTTGGGGCCGAGCAAGGCGAAGAAGTCGCCCTCGGCAACCTCCAGGTCGATGCCCTTGAGGGCCTGGAAGCCATTGCCGTAGGTTTTGGTCAACTGTCGTATGGACAGGGCGGAACTCATAGCGGGTCACTTACCGAAGAAAAAGGTGCAGGACACGCCAGGTAAAGTCACTGGCGCAGTGAGTGCAGCCAATGGTGCAAGGCCTGGCCGCACAAGTACAGTCATGTCTATTGATAATGACTATCGAAGAAGCCGAGGTGTTCGATCAGGTCAGCGCGGTCATCACCGCTGCCTGGTAGGCCGGGCGCGCCGTCAGGCGCTCGTACCAGGCTTCCAGGTGGTGCATGGCCGGGCGCTCGATGGGCATCTCGAACCAGGCATAGATGAAACTCCCCAATGGGATGTCGCCCATGCCGATCTGGTCACCAGACAAGTACGACTGGTGGGCCAGGGTTTCATCGGCGATGGCCAGCAGTTGGGCACATTGCTTGTGCGCGGCGTTGATCGCCACCCAGTCGCGCTGCTCTTCGGGCGTGCGCAGCAGGCCCCAGAACAGCGGGCGGAACGGGCCGGCGAAGGACGAGGTGGCCCAGTCCATCCACTTGTCGGCCTGGGCGCGCTGGCGAGGATCGTCCAGGTACCAGCCCTGCTCCTGGCCGTACTCGGCGCAAAGGTAGCGGACGATGGCGTTGGACTCCCACAGCACCAGGTCGCCGTCCTCGAGCATCGGCACCAGGCCGTTGGGGTTGCGCGCCCGGTAGTGAGGCTCGTCGACCACGCCAAAGGCGCCGCCGGCATCGATGGATTCGAAATCGAGGCCCAGTTCGTGGGCGATCCACAGCGCCTTGCGCACATTGCTCGAGTTCTTGCGGCCCCAGATCTTCAGCATGACCCTGTCCTTGTGAATGCGGAGGGTGACCAGTCTACTCCAGAGAACCGCTTCGCGCCCCATCGCCGGCAGCCCCACAGGTTCGGCACCGCCCCCAACAACGGCGCGGTCCATGTGGGGCTTGCCAGCGATGGGCTGCAAGGCAGCCCCAGAATGACGAACCCGACAGAACTCCAGCAACCACACCCTGTCATTGTTCAGACCCTACCCTTCATGCCGTTGCGTCTAAGCTCTGTGGGACGGCTCAAGCCCCTGGTTCCAAGGAGGACCGATTATGTTGCTGTTGTGGTTGGTGGTGCTGGTGATCGGCGCGGCGTACCTCACGCACCGGCGCCTGGCGCCCTTGCAGATCCTGGGCATCCTCGCGGCCTATGTGCTGCTGATGGGCATTTTCAGCAGCGCCCCCGGCTGGCTGCTGACCCTGCTGTGGATCGTGCTGGCACTGAAGATCGCCCTGGTGGCATTGCCGCAGTGGCGGCGCAAGGTATTCACAGGCCCGGTGTTCGAATGGTTCCAGCGCACCCTGCCGCCCATGTCGCAGACCGAGCGCGAGGCCATCGACGCCGGCACCGTGTGGTGGGACGGCGAGCTGTTCAGCGGCCGCCCGAACTGGAACACCCTGCTCGACTATCCGGCACCGAAACTGACCGACGAAGAACAAGCCTTCATCGACGGCCCAACCGAAGCACTCTGCGCCATGGTCAGCGACTGGCAGATCGGCCAGGACCTGGACCTGCCGCCCGAAGCCTGGCAGCACATCAAGGATCAAGGTTTCTTCGCCCTGATCATCCCCAAGGAATACGGCGGCAAGGGCTTCTCCGCCTACGCCCACTCCCAGGTGGCGATGAAGCTGGCCACCCGCAGCGGCGACCTGGCCTCCACGGTGATGGTGCCCAACTCCCTGGGCCCGGCCGAACTGCTGCTGCACTACGGCACCGACGAGCAGCGCAATCACTACCTGCCACGCCTGGCCCGTGGCGAGGAAATCCCCTGCTTCGCCCTCACCGGCCCCTTGGCCGGCTCCGACGCCGGTGCGATGCCTGATACCGGTATCGTCTGCAAGGGCCAGTGGAATGGCGAAGAGGTCATCGGCCTGCGCCTGAACTGGGAAAAGCGCTACATCACCCTCGGCCCGATCGCCACCCTGCTGGGCCTGGCGTTCAAGGCCTACGACCCGGACCACCTGCTGGGCGAGGAAGAAGAGCTGGGCATCAGCCTGGCGCTGATCCCCACCGACACCCCCGGCGTCGAGATCGGCAAGCGCCACCTGCCCCTGGGCGCCGCCTTCATGAACGGCCCCAACAGCGGCAAGGACGTGTTCGTGCCGCTGGACTTCCTCATCGGCGGCCAGGGTATGCTCGGCAAGGGCTGGATGATGCTGATGAACTGCCTGTCGGTAGGCCGCTCGATCTCCTTGCCTGCCGTGGGCACCGGGGTGGGCAAGTACACCAGCCTGGTCACCGGCCAGTACGCCAACATCCGTGAGCAGTTCAACGTACCGCTGGCGGCCTTCGAGGGTATCCAGGAATCCCTCGCCCGCATCGGCGGCAACGCCTGGCTGATGGACAGCGCCCGCCTGCTCACCGCCAAGGCCGTGGACCTGGGCGAGAAGCCCTCGGTGTTGTCGGCGATCCTCAAGTATCACCTGACCGAACGTGGCCGCGAGTGCATCCAGCACGCCATGGACGTGCATGGCGGCAAGGCCATCATCATGGGCCCGAACAACTACCTGGGCCGCAACTGGCAAGGTGCGCCGATCTTCATCACCGTCGAGGGCGCCAACATCCTCTCGCGCAACCTGATGATCTTCGGCCAGGGCGCGATCCGCTGCCACCCGTTCGTGCTCGAGGAAATGGCCCTGGCCGGGCGCGAGGACCGTGGGCAGGCGCTGGCCGAGTTCGATGAGCTGCTGATGAAGCACATCATGTTCGCCGCCGGCAACGCGGCCAGCACCCTGGTCTACAACCTCGGCCTGGGCCGCCTGGAGAACGTCCCTGGCGATGCCCTGAGCCAAGGCTACTTCCGTGCGCTCAACCGCCAGGCCGCGGCCTTCGCCCTGCTGGCCGACCTGTCGATGATGCTGCTCGGCGGTGCGCTGAAGCGCCGCGAACGGCTGAGCGCACGCCTGGGCGATGTGCTGAGCCACCTGTACCTGGGCTCGGCGGCGCTCAAGCGCTATCACGACCTGGGTTCGCCCGAGCACATGCAGCCCCTGTTGCGCTGGGCCATGGAAGAAAGCCTGGGCCAGGCGGAAAACGCCCTGGACCGGTTGCTCGATAACTTCCCTAACCGTTTCGTCGGTTGTGCCTTACGCGTCCTGGTGTTTCCGTTCGGCCGTCGGCATACCGGGCCGAGCGACGAGCTGGACGCCGAGGTGGCGGCGCTGATCGGCCGAAGCAAAGGTGACCCGGCGCTCGAAGAATTGTTGACCGGTTGCTTCCGGCCCCAGGCCGAAGGCGACCCGGTGGCGGCACTGCAGCGGGCCTGCGACCTGCTGGATGAAACCGGGCCTTTGCACAAGACGCTGCACCACGCCATCAAGGAGGGGGGGGTACGGCTAGCGAACGGGCAATCGGCTATCGACGAAGCCGTCGCAGCCGGTGTCCTGCAGCCAGCCGAGGGCCAGCGTTTGCACGAAGCCGAAAGAGCCCGACGGGCAGTGATCGACGTCGATGCATTCGAAAAAGACGCGCTCACGCTCAACCCAGACCAGGTGCGATAGCCGGCATAAGCCAGATAGCAGCGAGCGGTCATTCATTGAACAGCTCGCTCACTTTCTCCGCTGAGAACAACGGGACGGGAATGATCGTGAACGCCCAATACATGAACCGGGTGTCACTCAGGTCGCGCGCCCACACGGCAGTGAAAGCAGTGGGCAAGACAGCGGCGGGCGTGAACACGCCCGCCCGAGAGATCTTTCCATTGCCCGAAACGATCTTCCACTCGAGCTCGTCGGCTGGAACTTGTACTTGCTCATCGGATTCAGCGCTCACGTACCATAGCGACAGCGACAGTTTGCCTGCTGACACCTTGGCCTTGAAAAAATGCGTCTGGGGCGCATAACGGGAAATGAATGTTGAGAAGGCAATGCTCTCACCTCGGCTGGCCTTGATCACATCCACCGTCACAGGCTCCCGGACCGTCGCCGACAGCGCGGCAGGGCGGTCGGTCTTGTTGTCAGGCTCCAGTTCGGCGGCTGGTTGCAGCGCCGCTGGCGGGAAGTAGTACTGCCTACCGTTTTCACGCCCCATCGTCCCCAGATGGGCACCTTCGAAAGCAAAGGTGGCCTCACCGGCAGGCTCAAGCACAAGTTCCTGCTTGGCATCGAAACTGCCAATCGCGCGGACCAGAGGCGTGATGGCCATTGTGTTCGTCAAACCGGCTATCTCATCGTCGGACGATCGTGGCGTTGCCGCCGTACCAGCCGCATAGAATGCCCAGTAACTGTAGAGGCTGGCTTCAAAGACACCGCCCTCGAATTCGAACGATGACGGCGGAGCCAAAAGCGAAGCGATCCATTGACTATCGCTCGGCGGCAGATCTTTATAAACCTCGGGGTACATCAACGATGAAATAATGATCACATTGTAATCACTGGCGATCTCTGCTGATGGCGGTGCTGCTGCAAAAGCGCGCGTGTCCTCGCCGAACAGCCAAAGCCAGGGCGAAAACTTACCAGCGTTTTCGAAATGCACCGATATATCATGCATGAGCGGGTTCAACGGTGGCGTAAGGCGATACAACAGCGTTTGCCCCCGACGTTCGAAATAGCCTCTGAAAAACGCAAGATCCGCATCGCTACCATTAAAGGTGTACTCGGCCGGACTCGACCACTCCAGGCGCAGCGCCCCCAGGTCCAAGGTCCTGTAGCGTAACCGACTGTCCCCCAGCAAGGCCTTGATCGACAGGGTCTTATCGTCACCGGGCCATGTCTGGCTTATGTCACTGACCCAACCATGACTTGTGCCTGCTTCGTGGGTCAGGGTCATCTCCAAGTCACTCAGCAGGTGCTTGCTCACTTCAATATGCTTATCGGTATAGAGAAGCGATGGGTAACCCAGCCACACCAGCCTGATTTTCCTACTGACCGGGCCGGTGATGCGGTCAAAATAGACTCTCTCGCTTTTTGCCGTTGCTTTGTCGGCATGCAGCCTCCACTGGCGATTGATCGTGTCCCGATCAATCAGGAAAAACACCGGCGAAGGCTCGAGCTCCATGATTTTCATCGCAACTCTCCTCTTTCGTCCAAGTGGAACACCTTTCCCCTCGGCTCGAAACTGGCAGAATTGTCAGGTACGAAAAATCTGGCTGTCCGGTGATGCACCGACCTCTATAATCCCGTCCCACTCAATTTCCTCGAGGACTTTTTCATGGCGACCGACTACCAAGCCTACCACCTGCAGTTGCTGCATCATCTGCGCACCATCCTGGTAGCACTCGGCGACGCCGAGCAGGTGCCTGAAGAAAGCCACACGCTGTTCCTGGAGCGCTTCGATGAACTGCTTGCCGTGCTTCCCAAGGACCCGCTCGAAAGCCAGTACCTCGGCCAGGACCTGATCTGCCAGGTGATCCAGCGCTACCCGCAGATTGCCCATCTGGTCCCCCGTGACCTGCTGTGGTTCTTCGGCGGGGATTGCCTGCATTTCATGCCTGACGAAGAACTGGACCTGTATCAGCGACTGGAAGAACTCCGGTACGAGGCAGAGCAGAAAGGCGAAGCGTTCGACTGGCACCAGCAAAAGCAACGGCTCAGCCTGCCAGACGGTGACGGCCGGCACTGAGGTGCCCCCGTGCGTCACGCTCGAGCGCCTGAGCCTTAACGGGCTGCAGAGTAACCGTCCATATTTCCACGCCCCTCGGGTGAAGAGCCTTACATTTTTGTAGAGCCATCCCACCTATCCTGCGAGCCGAACATGCGCGTCCATGTTTGAGCATCGTTTTTCACCTTCAGGATCTATGGATATGAAAAAGACTTTGGCAGCCCTCGCCTTGGGCTTAGCAAGCAGCGCCGCAGTGGCCAATACGGGCAACATCAATTTTCACGGCACGGTCACACCGGGGGGCACCTGCCCCATCGAAATCGTCGAGCCCGGCAGCGGCGGCACCATTCTCCCCCGCGTGGTGATTGGTAACTTTCACCCCAGTTATTTCGACACCGTTGGCAAGCGAACCCCGCATATTCCATTCGCCCTGCGTGTCACACCGGGAGCCGGTTGCACCATCAACCCAGGTGAGCAAGGTTACGTGACCTTCTCGCCCCTCCACGGCCCCAGCGGCACCGATCTCTATGCACTGCGACCAGGCGGTGCCGAGGGGCTGGCACTGGCCATTCAAGACAAGAGCAGGACCAACCTGGCGCCCGATGCGGAGTCGGCAGGCTACGCGCTCGACGATACCAAGCCCACTGACATGCTGTTCTACGCCATGTACCAGGCTACCAACGCAACCGTCACCCCAGGTTATGCTGCCGCTGATGTGACCTTCCTGGTCGACATCAAGTAATACGTTGCTCCAGGCAGTCTCGAACCAGCCTGGAGCATTCCGTTACCCGCCCACCACGAGATTCTTCCATGTTTCGCAAGATCCTGCGCGGTTGCCAGTTGCCAGTAGCGGTGGCAGCCTGCCTGGGCCTGGGCCTGGGCCTGCTCTCGCCGCTCGACGCCCATGCAGCCCTGACCATCAGCGCAACCCGCCTTATCCAGCCCAGCGACAAGCACAGTACGTCCTTGATCGTCGCCAACCCCAGTCAGCGCACTTATGCCGCGCAAGCCTGGGTCAACACCAGCACCGACGACAACGCCACCGCAGTCCCGTTGATCGCGTCGCCAGCCTTGTTCCGTATCGATCCGGGCAGCGAGCAGACCGTGCAGATCAACCGTCTGCCCAATGACCTGCCGCAAGATCGCGAGTCATTGTTTTTCTTCAATTTGCAGGAGATTCCCCAGTCGGATGCCGAACCAGGCAACGCCTTGACCATCGCCATGCGCACCCGTATCAAGGTCTTCTACCGCCCAAGCCAGCTCAAAGGTCGCCCGCAAGATCGGCTGGCGGAGCTGGCCTGGTCAGTGCAGTCGATAGAGGGCAAGGCGCATCTGGTGGTGGACAACCCCTCTCCTTTTCACTTCACCTTCAACCAACTCACCGTCACCGGCCCCCAAGCGAGCGAGAAAATCGAATCCAGGCACATGGCGCTCCCCTTGAGCCGTCAAACCTATCCACTCCATACGTTGTCGGTCCAGGATGGACTGAAGGTCGAGTTCACCACCGTCAATGACTATGGTGGTATCACTCCCAAAGTGATCAGCCCCGTGAGCCGATCCTGATACGTCTCATGCCTTCAGCATCGGGCTATAGGTGGGGAAGTCGACCCATGTCTTGCCCGCGTCGAAACTCACCCCCACATGCAGCGTGAAGGTGTGGTTACGGCGCAGTTGCGCCAGATACGTCTTGGGAACTGTCACATTATCGTTCATCCCGATACCCTGGCTGACCTCGCCCGGTGTGACGACATGCGCTTCGAGCACAGGGTAAGGCGGTGCATCACCACCACTTTGCAGGACGCCAGTGATGGTGATCCTGACCTGCTGGCCAACGGCCATCCATGACCAGGTCCCCAACCTGACAGGTACCAGCGCTGGCGCCGACCCGAGACTGAAACCATTACCATCGGCCCCTTGCAACTGCACTTGGGGCAAGTGCTCCGACAGTGGGCTTACAGCAAGACTACGCGCAGCAGAAGGGAAGGTATCCACCCCATCAAACACGTGGTAGCCGACAACCACCGTTTGCCGACTGTAGGCCAGGAGGTTTTTCACCGGGATGAGAAAATGCCGCTCGGTTCCAGGCTGCGGCTCGGCTGTGGAGAAATAACCATAATCGCCCGGCTCGCCCCATGTCACCGTCACCGTCTCGTCCGGAAACAACCGGGCTGTCTCAGGGATTTCTACCAATAAAGGCTCGACGAATGCATTCATCGACAACGTAAGGTCTGGCCCTGCGCCGGTTGCCTGGGGAATTTCCACCCAGCCCAGGTCGCGTGGTATTGGCTGAGCGTTCACCCCCATCTCCAACGAACGAGCCAGCGCGCTCAGATTGCCCGCGCGATCCTCTACGCCTGAGGTAGGTGTCGGGCACCACCTTCAGTTCGCCAATTACCTCGAAGCGATAGCCCATGCCCAGATAGAGCACGTCCTTTTTCCTGAATCGCTGGACGTTGCCCGCCAACATGGACGTATACAGACAACTGCCTGCAATCAGCTCCATCGTCACTTTGAGCCTGGTGCTCGTCCCCACCGCCCCCTTGAATGACAGTTGCGCAGGGCCCAGGACCACATTGTCGAAGGTCACCTGCTCGGTACGCGACTCGTCGATGTAATAGCTGCCGCTGATCGGGGTCGCCATGCCCTCGAGGCCAAACGCCTCGACATACCGCGTCTGCAGCGCTTCATTGACCGGATCGCGGCCCAAGGCAAGTATCGCGCCCCAACCGTGCATGGCGTCACCCTTCTTGAGCGCATCGAGCAAGTCTGGCAATGAATAGGCCATGGTCAAAACCTCCGGCTACGTACCAACTGACGCATCTGCGCGGTACATGCCGCCTCGGCGTCGGTATAAGGCATAGGCAGCACCGTGTAATTCCAGATCGAAATGAGCGGACTGTTTTTAACTGCGCCGGCGATAATCACGTAGTCGCCCTCGTCCTCCCCAGGGGTGTAGATTCCCGTAGCGGCATCGACGCTGCCTGTGCCTTTGACGGTGTTGCTTTTGAACTCGGTGAAAAAGTCGCCACCATCGAAACTGGCCCTGGCGTACAGGGTGAAGGTTTCACCGAGGGGCACTTGTTCGAGCAGGCTTTTCGCCAGTTTGGCCTTCACCCCCGCCTTCACCTCCTGCGCGGTCACCGGCAGGGCATCACGGATGGCCTCCTCCCATGAGTCGGGGCCCGGGCCCCTGCCAATCGACAAGGTGAGCAATTGCCCTTCGGCGATGAACGACCAGGTGCCCAATGACAAGTCAGCACCCGCTGCCGGTACAGCTGCCAGCGACAAGCTGACAGGCCCGGCCTGCTCACAGGTGACCTGCGGATGGTACTGGGCAGGCACCGGTTTTATCCGCAGGAAGAAATGCTCGGAATCCACGTGCCCCTTGGCACTGACCAGCCGGTAGAACACGGGGAAACGACGCGACTCGTCCTTCTCCCCTCTGCCCATGTTCGCCGGTACGTATTCAGGCGGAATATGGAATCGCAACGGGTTGTCGGGGCTCGCCGGCTCCTCGGCGATGTATTGGCCGAGCGGCGAAATCCCCCACCAATGCACGTGCAGTGCTTCGCCTGGCTGCACGACCCCGGGCGGTACATCGACGTAAACGCCGCTCAGGGTATCGTCAGCTGCCAGGGTGCCCCAGTTGGGTGTCGCATCAGCGGTGGCACGGTTGACCAACAACGCCTCCAGCTGGCGTGCCATCACTACCTCGAGCCGCAACGCTTCGGAGCGCAGCCCAGCCCCTTCTCGACCGAACAGATAGCTCACCTCCACAGTGGCCCCCTGGCTCTCGGCCAAGACCGCGAAATCCACCTGGAACGCAATCGATTGCGACGCGACCGTGCTGGGGTCGACGCGCAGGGTCTGCAGGTAATCCCGGGCAGGGCTGCGCCAGCGCAGGACAATGCGGTCGGAAACAGCCATCTCGTCGTAGATGGGCACCCGCACGACCAGGCCATTGCGAAATTGCGCCGGGTCCAACGGGTCGCCCTCCTCGTGCCCGTCGATGACCGGCTTGCCCAACGGAGGCGGCAGCGTTGCCATCGAGTCGACGGCCAGGCGCTGCACGGGAGACCCGGTACTCTTGGGCGACTACAAGCTCGATGATTTCAAAGGTGTTGGTACGACAACACCTGCGGTGCCCTTCCATATCACACTGAGCGATTGCCAGGATGCCAGCGCGCCTAACCCTCAGCCCGCCCGAGTTCATATCGAGCTCGATGGCGTGAAAGGCTCGACCCCAACCGTACCGGCTGAAGGGCGGTTCAGCCTGACGGGAAGCTCGGACGCCACGGGCATCGAAATCCAACTATTACGCAGCGATGGCACACCGATGCCGCTAGGTACCAAGGTAAATGTGAAACCCGTGGAGATAGGCGTGACACGCCTGGATTTCCAGGCCCGCTACTACCAGAGCGCCTCGAAGGTCACACCAGGGCTGGCGGAGGGCGCGTTGAGCTTTACTGTGAGTTACGAGTGACGGGGGCGGCCTCGGCTCCGGCAAGGCTCAGCTCGACCTCCAGACGCCAAGTACAAAAACCACCATGCTCCATTGGCAGGTTAGATTTCATCAGCCACCTGATTAAACATCCTGTTTATTTTCCTGGACACGGATTCAGCGCTACAGTGGTTGACCTATCAGCCCCGGCTAGCGCCGCCTCAACGATTCCAGAAAGAAAGGTAGTCGGACCGCCACGACCGACACAGGTCAGGCGTCAACCTACAAGGAGGTGCAATGAAATGCAGGACCATTGAACACTGGCAACGCTTGAGCGATCTACCTGCAATGCTCGACGCCCTGCCGGATATCACCAACGAACTGGGATTTCGGTTCCATGACTTTTCCTTCTGCAGCCCTGGGCATCACGTCGAGTCAGGTAACCTGCCGGCGGGAGCCCCTGCATTGATTCACGCCGCACTCGAGCTTAGCGCCCCCCACCAGCAAGGTTCGGAGCTCCCGTTGTTCTGGACCCCAGAAATCTTCGCCGCCACCCCTGACATGTGGGCCAGGGCGCAAGCGATGGGCTTGACGCATGGCTGGGTGCAGCCGCTGCACGACGGCACGGCCAGGAGCAGCCTGGCGCTCCTGCGCCCCGACGCCAGCGTGTCGGCAGCAGAGCTCTACGAGAAAGCGGCCATCGTCATCTGGGTGGGTAAACAGCTTCATCGGGCCGCAGCGCAAGCGGGTCACGGAGGCTCGAGCGTCTGACGCACCCTTGCCCATGGCGCAATGGCCAGCCCATGTGATGCGGCGCCGCACAAACGAAAAAAGACGCCGAAGCGTCTTTTTTCGTTGATCTACAGACTCCCTTGGAACCCTGCAAATCGATATTTGGAGCGGGAAACGAGACTCGAACTCGCGACCCCGACCTTGGCAAGGTCGTGCTCTACCAACTGAGCTATTCCCGCATTGTGAAGCTTTACCGCCAATCGACGTGAAGCGCCTTGAAGACCTTCACCATCACTGCACCGCATAGACGCCACAGTATCGAAACTGGAGCGGGAAACGAGACTCGAACTCGCGACCCCGACCTTGGCAAGGTCGTGCTCTACCAACTGAGCTATTCCCGCAAATGGCGTCCCCTAGGGGACTCGAACCCCTGTTACCGCCGTGAAAGGGCGGTGTCCTAGGCCACTAGACGAAGGGGACACACAACGCTTTTCAGCGCACCAGGATTTCCTTTCGAAGCATCCTGGATTTCTTTTTCCAGCACCGCCGAAGGCCATGCCGTGGAAACTGGAGCGGGAAACGAGACATTTACTAGGCGCGTAAGTCGTTGTTTCCCGAACACTTTCTTCGCCGAGGTAGCCAGCGAAGACCTAGATTATAGCCTAGTTTTTCGCCTCCGCCAACAAGATCGTCCAAAGAGTTCCACTGGCGTCCATAGACCCGCACTCTGCACACCGGACCCACACTCGTCACAACGTCGTCAGCGACGGTCTCGAACTGGCCCGCCTGCGCCCCTGCTCTCGGTGCCCGCACCTCTACCGCGATGACGTCCAGGCCGCCCCTCTCGGTGCTGGCTCAGTTCGGATGCCAGCATACGAGCCGTATGCACCGCGCATTGCGTAGCTCGGCCGCGCAAATCATGCAGGAAGAACGCGCACCCTAGCCGTGGCGCGTCAGCGCGCGATTCTTTGTCGCTATATCAGGATGCTGGGCAAGCATGACAGGCTGGGCGTTCACCGCGTCCTTGTGGACGCCGGGCAGCGATTACGAGCCCTTCGCGCCTCGTGAAACCGCTGGCATATCAGGCCATACCCAAACGGTTTTGCGAAGATCGCCGCTACTTATGACGCTGCTACTGTGCGCGTCACTTTCGAGTCTGCCAGCGGAGGCTCGACCATCTTGCGACTCACTGAATTCTTGCACATCGAGCACACGACGGCTACCTGCAACACAAGCCGGTGAGAAGTACTCAGGCCCCATGACGAAGCGGACCTCGGGGCCCGCTTCATGCACAGACAACACGCCAACCTTCCGGCTGGCGCCAAAGGAGTCGGCCATGTAGTTCTCCTGGAAGGAGATGGGAGCATGAACAACAATGCACCAACATCAAAGGTGTTCTACCGCCCGATCGAAGCCTCCATACGCTGGGCCGGGCTGCTGCGGTTCGAGCAAGTCATCCTGGCCTCGATTTCGTCGCCGAGAGACCTGCCACTGTCGCTGGACTGCCCGCGCTGGGGCGAACTGAGGCTGTACACCGACCGCATCTACGACGGCATCCTCAATGGAGAACTGCCCTTCGGGCAGAACGGCATCACGACACGCGATACCGCACTGATCGACGCCCCTGATCTGACGGTGCGCCACGTCGATCTGAAGCGCTGGATGCACGAGCACTATCCCGAGCAGCGGCCCGGCTTTCTCTTCTCCCGCAGCGAGCGCATCGCCCATCCCTTCATCTCGTTGGAGACTGGCCAAGCCATGCTAGTCGAGCGCTTGGCCCTCAAATCCGCCCTGGAGCAGTGCAAGCATCAACTGCGCGAACTGCAAGACAAGCACGACGCGCTACTCAAGCAGTCCACGGTGATTCCTGCATGCGCCCAGTGCCCGATCAGCGACCGTGCCGAGGCCACCTACCTGCACATCATCGGCACGATGCTGGAACTGATGCTCGGTCAATCCCCGTCGGGCACACCGTACTCCAGCTTCAACAGCCAGGAAGCCATCGCTACCGCGATGATCGCGCATCACGGCGAACTCATGGGCATTACCGATCGCACGCTACAAGCCAAGTTTGCGCAGGCCCGCCGCAAGCTACGGTCCGCCGTCTCCTGATATTTGCAAGCCCGTATCTGCGGTCGCGGAAACCGCATTTACGGTGGTCTGGGACAGAAGCCGACATTTGAATAGGTGTCACGCCAACAAACGCCACTGAGCGTTCAGGAGTGACCGCCATGTCGCAAGCACCTGTACTGCCGCCCAACGAGCGCCGCATCCTGCGCCTGGAAGAAGTCGAAGCGAAGTCCGGCTTCAAGCGCGCCCACCTCTACAACCTGATGCGCGCCGGCAAGTTTCCCAAAGCGTTGCGCCTGGGCGTGCGCGCCGTCGGCTGGGATTCCATCGAAATCGATCAGTGGATCGCCGAGCGCGTCAACAACCGGGCCTGACCCGTTCTCCCGCGGACTTCCCATCCTCACACGGAGAACGCCATGCAGGTTGTATCCATTGTCTCAACCAAAGGGGGCGTCGGTAAAACGACCACGGCCGCCAACCTGGGCGGACTCGCTGCCGATGCGGGGCTGCGCGTGCTGCTGCTCGACCTCGACGTGCAGCCCACCTTGTCCTCGTACTACGAGCTGGCCCACCGCGCGCCCGGCGGCATCTATGAATTGCTGGCCTTCAACGAGCGCGACCTCGGCCAGCTCGTGTCCCGCACGATCATCACAGGCCTTGACCTGGTGCTCTCCAACGACCACCGGGGCGAGCTGAACACCTTGCTGCTGCACGCGCCGGACGGACGCCTGCGACTACGGCACCTGCTGCCGGCACTGACTCCCCTCTACGACCTGGTGCTGATCGACACCCAGGGCGCACGCTCGGTGACGCTGGAGATGGCGGTGCTCGCCTCCGATCTCGCGTTGTCACCCGTGACCCCGGAGATCCTCGCCGCCCGCGAACTGCGGCGCGGCACCATGCAGTTGCTGGAAGATATCGCGCCGTACCGGCACTTGGGCATTGAGCCGCCGCCGCTGCATCTACTCATCAACCGGGTCCACCCGGTGTCGGCGAACGCCCGGCTGATCCAGCAAGCCCTGCGTGATTTGTTCCAGGACCACACCGGCATCCGCGTGCTGGCCACCGACGTGCCGGCGATCGAAGCCTATCCGCGCGCCGCGACGCGCGGCCTGCCGGTGCATCGGGTCGAGTACCGCCAGCCACCGGGCAGAGTCGCCCCCGCCGCGCTCGACACCATGCGCGGCCTCGCTGGCGAACTGTTCCCGCAATGGCAGCACCGATTTGCCACGGTGTCCGGCCGCCCGCCATTCCCTCTTGATACCGGGAGGTCCCATGGCGAACGCACATGAACTAGCCCGAGGCCACAAACGGCTGCGCGCCCTGATCGAGTTCGCTGTCGGTGAAGGCTGGCACGTCAAGCGCACGCCGGGCGGCCACCTCAAATTCACCAAGGCAGGCTGCGCCGCGATCTACACCAGTTCGACGGCCAGTGACCACCGGGCTGCCCTCAACGCCCGCGCGCAGATCCGCCGCGCCGAGCGCGAGGCCGGGTCCCCAGCGCAGGGAGGCCGCCATGGCTGAGATGACCTCCCAGCAGATGGCCGGCAAGCTGCTCGCGGCCGGATTCGAGCGCAGCGGCCCGTCCACCTCGGCCTTGAGCGACCCGATCGCCGACACGCCCATGGTCGTGACCCTGGACCAGTTGCGCCCCTACGACCACGATCCCAGGAAGAAGCGCAACCCGGCCTACGAGGACATCAAGGCGTCCATCCGTGAGCGCGGCCTGGACGCGGCACCGGCCATCACCCGGCGCCCGGGCGAGGACCACTACATCATCCGCAACGGCGGCAACACGCGCCTGGCGATCCTGCGCGAACTGTGGTCGGAGACCAAGGACGAGCGGTTCTTCCGCATATCGTGCCTGTTCCGTCCGTGGCCCAGCCGCGGCGAAGTCGTGATGCTGACCGGCCACCTGGCCGAAAACGAACTGCGCGGGGGCCTGACGTTCATCGAGCGCGCCCTCGGCGTCGAGAAGGCGCGCGAGTTCTACGAGCAGGAAAGCGGCGCCGCGCTGAGCCAGTCCGAGCTGGCCCGCCGCCTCGCCGCCGATGGCTTCCCGGTCCAGCAGTCGCACATCAGCCGGATGAACGACGCGGTGCGCTACCTGCTGCCGGCGATCCCGACCGTGCTCTATGGTGGGCTCGGCCGCCACCAGGTCGAGCGCCTGTCGGTCATGCGCAAGGCCTGCATGCTCGCGTGGGAGCGCTACGCCAAGGGCCGCATGCTGGTACAGGACTTCGACGACTTCTTTCAGGAGGTGCTGTCGCAGTTCGACACGCAGGCCGACGAGTTCGCCCCCCAGCGCGTGCAGGACGAGCTGATCGGCCAGATGTCCGAGCTGCTCGGCATCGACTACGACGTGCTGGCGCTCGACCTCACCGAATCCGAAAGCCGCCATCGCGCCCTGGTCAGCGATCCGACCCCGCCATCGGCGCCGCCCGCGCTGCCTGAGCCTGGCACCATGGCACACCCGCCCGCCGCATCAACCCCATCAGCCCCGACGCCGGCGGTCACGCCTGGGTCGCGCGACCGCGAGGCCGGCTCGGGGGCGGACGGCTCGCCCGCAGGAAGCCCTGTGGCGGCTCCTGGTGATCTGCTGCAGGGGCACATCGTTTCGCCTGCACCGACGACGGAGCGGCTGCAATCCATTCAGCGGATGGTCGCCGACGAGCTGGGGGATGCGCTGCCCGACTTCTCGGCCAATGTCTTGCAGTCCATTCCCGTCCAGGCAGGCGGTCTCTACCCGATTTCCGACGTCTGGCACATCGACGCGGGCCTGGACACGCCTGATCGCCTGCGCATCCACATCGCGCAGTTCGCCCGCGAGATCGCGGGCGAGGCAGGCCTTGATCAGTGCATCGAGGAACGCGCGGACGGTGTTGGCTTCGCATGCCATGCCAGCGCGCAGCCCCCATCACCGCAGGGCCGCGCCGTGCTGGCATTGCTGGCGAGCCTGGCAGGCCAGAGCTTCACCGATGCCGATCTGGACGGCGGGCAGCTTGCCTCCGATCTGCCGGCGCTGCTGCACGGCCAAGGCGATGCGACACGCCGCTTGAGCGACACCGCGCTGGTCAAGCTGTTCCGATTGCTGCGCCTGGCCCGGCGCCTGCTGGACCTGGAATCCGGTGCCGCAGGCCCTGGAGCATGAAGGAAGGAGACCAGCATGTCCGCCCCGCACCCGCTCAATCAGGCCGTCATCGCCCAGGCGCTCTACGACCTGCGCAACGGCCAACTGCGCCGCTGCAAGGCGATGGGCTTCAGCGAGGCCGAGCTGGATGCGCTCAAGCATCCCGCCATGGTGAGCGTGCTGGCCAACGCCAATGTCTCGTGGTGTTCCGTGTCCGTGAACCGTGAGGTGCTCCGGCGTCTGCTCTCGCAGGCGCAGGACGTGGAGAAGGAAATCGCGACCGTCGATCGCATGTTGCGACTGGGGGCCAGCACGGAGATGGTCAGCCGCTTCTATGGCCTGACCCATCAGGAAGTCGCCCTGCGCCGTGAGGTGCTGGGCCTGCCCAAGCGCAAGGGGCGTCACCCTGTCCTGGACGAGAAGCAGGACGTCGAACTGTGGCGGCGCTGGAAAGCCATCACCAGCAGCAGGAATGTGGACCTGGAGGACGAGACCTCGATTCTCGACGCGGCCATGGACCTCGCCGAAGGCATGGATTTGCCGCTGTCGGTGGTCTGGGCCGCGATCAAGTCGTGGGTCGATCAGGGATTGGGTTGAGCCATGGCCGTGGACGACACCGCACCACGCCATGGCCCCGTCGCACTCGCTGACCTGTTCGACGCGGCGCTGAAAGACCTTGCGCCCAGGCCCAGCCCGCCCACAACCATACCTGCGCCGTCACCTGCGACACCGGCCGCATCCGGCGATGCGTTCCTCTTCAGCGGCAACCGGCATGAGACCGTACCGCGGCGGCTGTTCCTCGATCGCCGCCTGACGCCGCTGGAGCGCAACGCCTGGCAGGTGTTCCGGCTGATGCTCAACGACGACGGCGTGACCGCATTCCCCACCTATGAGCAGTTGCGGCCCTGGCTGGCCTCGATGCCCTGCGCCGGGCAGGCCTCGCACGAAACCGTGGCGCGAGCCCTGACGCTGCTGAGGCTGACCCGATGGCTGAGCCTGGTGCGGCGACGGCGCGACGCCAAGACCGGTCGCATCCTCGGCAACCTCTATGTCCTGCACGACGAGCCGCTGACCCCCTTTGAAGCGATGCAGCTCGACCCGGACTACCTGCAACTGGTCAGCCAGGCGCTCGGCCATTCGGCCAAAGCCGTGCAGATCGTGGGCCTGCACACCCTCAAGGAAATCGGCGAAGACCCGATGCTGGCCGGGCGCACCCTGCCGTCGAGGCTGCAAGTCCTGGCCGAACGCTTCGCCAGCCAGAGCGTCGGAGCGCACAAAAGTTATCCACAGGAGGACGCCACGCACGAATCCGAAGAAGGGCCGACGAGCCTTCTTCGGAATCCCGATGACCCCACTTCGGAATCCGAAGCAGGGTCGAAACCCGCGCCAGACGCCTCTCTTCGGAATCCGAAGCAGGCCCGTACAGTACGTAGTAGTCGTATGAATGAAGTACGTACTACCGCGCAGGCGCAGGCGCGCGCGCTGGGCGACCTGCAATGGCCCAAACGCTTCGCGGAACTGAAGGCAGAGCAGCAGACAGGTGCGCGGGTGGCATTGCAGCAGGTCGATGCCGCGCTGAGGCAGGCCGTGCTGGACGAATGGGCCGCACGATGCAGCAGCCACGGCATCCGCAATCCTGCGGGGTATCTGTTCGGCATCATCCAGCGGGCCATCCATGGCGAGTTCAACGCCTGGGCCAAGAAAGACGCGCCATCGGCACACGCTCCACCCAATGAGCGGCCACCACCAGCACCGCCACCATCCCAGCCGCAGGGCAAGCCGGTGCCGCCAGAAGTCGCCAGGCAGCACATCGAGCGGCTGCGCAACCTGCTCGCCGGCAAGTGAGCGGGCCTGCGAGGCGGTGAAGTGGATGCCCGTGGCTTCCAGTAGAGCTATCCCCAGGGGATAGTTCCACTGACAGCTACGACGTCGAACCGCTGCACGCTGGGCCTCGATCGCCTGCCGCGGGATCGGCCCTGTCCATGCTGATCCAGGCATGCAGCGTTTCTTGGCGCTCCATGGCGCTATCCCCAGGGGATAGCTCGCGACGCATGCACCCGCCGCCCCCTGAACCGGGGACGGGCGGGTTTCGGTTTGTTGACTGACTGCCTTCCGCCACCTGCCGAAGCTGTCCGCTCTTTTCCAACAACGAGCGGACGCCATGGCAACCACCAACGAACCCTTGCAACTGAATCTCGGCTCCTTGCGCAGCGCGATGTCGCTGACGCTGCACACGCACCATGCCTCGCGCATCTGGCACGGCCGCACCGCCGCCGAAGGGCGACCGGGCATCGTCGGCCTGAACGGCTACATCGCCCAGATGAACAAGATGCGGCGCGGCTCGGAGCAGGACGACCCGTACAGCGACTTCTGGATGCTGCGCATCGAGGACAAGCTCGAACAGACGAAGGCCACGCTGCAATCGCTGCGCGAGCAGGTGGACCAGGCCCTGGCGAGCGTGCCGCCGGCACTCACCCTGGGCGAGAACCTCAACGTGCAGCCCGTCAAGCTGCCGCTGTTCGTCAATGCGCAGTTGGGCTTTGCCGCGGTGTACCTGCTGGCCGACTACGACGACATCGCCCGCAAGCTGATCCTCGCGCACCACACGGCGTTGATCGATCGCTCGACGCTCGAACGCTGGCTCAACGAAGGCGCGCATGCGCTGCGCAGTCTTTTCAGCTTGGCCCAGCAGTTCCGCTACTCGGGCTGCACCCGCGACGACTTCGCCGCGAAGAATGCCGCAGCGCGGGCGGCGCTGGAGAAATTCGGCGAACTGCCGCAGGACGTGCTGGAAGGCACGCGCCGCTCGAAGTTCGCGCCGCCGATCGTGCGCCGTGGCCTGCAGCAGCGCAGTGACGGTCCTGCCGCAGCCGCATCGCCCAGCGACGAGGCCGCCACCACCGAGGCACCCGAGGCCACCACGGGCGAGGACGCACAGGCATGAGCGCCCCGAACTGCGACACCCGCTACTTCCGCCCCCTGCAACAGACCGCCTTCATGCGGCTGGAACACGCAGGCTCTCAAAAAGGCCTTTTAAGGCCTTTTAAGGGTAAAGGGGACTTGGAGGCCTGGGCCAGCCAGTGCTTCGCCATGCGCGACGAGTTGATTGGCTTGGCGCAGCGACAGGTGCTGCAACAGGCCCTCGGGCATCCCTTCCACCTGCTGCCCATCGAACTGGCCCAGCAGACCACTGGCGCAGGCACGGTGTTTCTGCGCTGGCGTAAGCACGACAGGTCAGCCATGGGCGTGGCCCTGTGGCAGGAGCTGATGGCGAGTACCAGCACGCCGGTCAACCTCCTGGCCGACCTGCACGCGATCGAGCTTCAGCGCATCACGCTGAACATGCAGATCAGCCTGTTGCACACCTTGGGCAGGCAGGCCCAGGAGTGCGCCAGCAAGGCCGCCGAGGCGGAAGACGCCTACCTGCGCCGGCTCAAGTCCACGCCACCCGCCATGCGCGATCGGTGATCGCGCCGGGCACTCCAGCACGCGCCCGTCGCCGACCAGGTGCGGGTTTTTCAACCACCACGGAGATTGCAACATGAGCACGCATTTTTCTGGCGAGGGCAACATCGGCTCGCCCCCCGAGTACCGGGAGTTCCCCAACGGCAACGACGAGCCCAGCCGCCTTCTGCGCCTGAACGTCTATTTCGACAACCCCATTCCCAAGAAGGATGGCAGCTTCGAGGACCGCGGCGGCTTCTGGGCGCCGGTGGAAATCTGGCACCGCGACGCCGCGCACTGGAAGGACCTCTACCAGAAGGGCATGCGCGTGCTGGTCCTCGGCCGGATGGAGCGCGAACCCTGGACGGACAACGAGGATCAACCGCGCGAGACCTGGCAGATCAACGCGCGCAGCGTTGGCATCCTGCCGTTCCGCATCGAGTCCGTGACCCTCAGCCCGAGGCAGCAGGAACCAGCGCAGGAGGCGCAGCCGAAGCCCCAGGCCGCCCAGGAACCGACCGCGCCGAAGGAGCCGAAGCGCAGGAAGTGACCCGGCATGGGGCGGCGGCAGTCGTCGGTCGCCCCATGTCCTCGCGAGCTATCCCCAGGGGATAGCTCCATCAACGTCCACCGGCGTCCACACGCCCCAAAAAAACGCGGCTCCCGGCCCGCACATCCCCGGCCGCACGCCACTCCCGTCCCCTCCATCCCATCCCGTGAAAGTGGTCGCCACCGCATGCGGCTTGTTTGCTGCTGCCCCTGGTGGTGCTCGGCATCCTCGATTCCAGCAACTCAATGAACCACGGAAATCGGATGGACGGACATGCGGCTGTTCTTGTGCGAGAAGCCCTCCCAGGGCAAAGACATTGGCCGGATTCTCGGCGCGACACAGCGCGGTGAAGGCTGTTTCAGCGGCTCCGGCGTCACCGTCACCTGGTGCATCGGCCATCTCGTAGAAGCGGCAGCCCCCGAGGTCTATGACGCGGCGCTCAAACGCTGGTCACTGGAGCAGTTGCCCATCATTCCCCAGCAGTGGCGGGTCGAGGTCAAACCGAAGACCGCCACGCAATTCAAGGTCGTCAAGGCGCTTCTGGCGAAGGCGACCCATCTGGTCATCGCCACCGATGCCGACCGCGAGGGCGAGTTGATCGCCCGCGAAATCATCGACCTGTGCGGCTACCGCGGCCCCGTCGAGCGGTTATGGCTGTCGGCGCTTAACGATGCGTCGATCCGCACCGCGCTCGGCAAGCTGCGGCCGTCGGCCGACACGCTGCCGATGTACTACTCGGCGCTGGCGCGCTCGCGCGCCGACTGGCTCGTGGGTATGAACCTCAGCCGGTTGTTCACGGTGCTCGGGCGTCAGGCCGGCTACGACGGCGTGCTGTCCGTCGGCCGCGTCCAGACGCCGACCCTGAAGCTCGTCGTGGACCGCGACCGCGAGATCACGGCCTTCAAGTCGGTGCCGTTCTGGGCCATCGACGTGTCCCTGTCCGCGAGCGGCCAGCCTTTCAGCGCGCAATGGGTTCCGCCCGATGGCTGCACCGACGATGCCGGCCGCTGCCTGCAGCAGCCCATCGCCCAGCAGGCCGCGCAGCAGATCCGCGCTGCGGGTGCCGCGCAGGTGCTGTCGGTCGAGACCGAGCGCGTGCGCGAAGGCCCACCACTGCTGTTCGACCTGGGCACCTTGCAGGAGGTTTGTTCCAAGCAGCTTGGGCTGGACGTGCAAGAAGCCCTGGAGATCGCCCAGGCCCTGTACGAGACGCACAAGGCTACGACGTACCCACGCTCCGACTCGGGCTACCTGCCCGAAAGCATGTTCGCGGAAGTGCCGACTGTCCTGGACAGCTTGCTCAAGACCGATCCCTCGCTGCGCCCGATCATGGGCCAGCTCGACCGCTCGCAGCGCTCTCGCGCCTGGAACGATGGCAAGGTCACGGCGCACCACGGCATCATCCCGACGCTCGAACCCGCGAACCTCTCCGCCATGAGCGAGAAAGAACTGGCGGTGTACCGGCTGATCCGCGCGCATTACCTGGCGCAGTTCCTCCCTCACCACGAGTTCGACCGCACGATCGCCGAGCTGTCCTGCGGCCAGCAGAAGCTGGTGGCGACCGGAAAGCAGGTGGCCGCCCAGGGTTGGCACCTGGTGCTGGCCGAGCCGCAAGCGGACGAGGACGGGGAAACCACCGCGCGCAGCCAGGTACTCCCCGCGCTGCGCGAGGACCTGGCATGCCAAGTGGCCGAGGCCGAAGTCAAGGCGCTCAAGACGCTGCCTCCGAAGCCCTACACCCAGGGCGAACTGGTCAAGTCGATGAAAGGCGTGGCGCGCTTCGTGACCGACCCGCGCCTGAAGCAGAAGTTGAAGGACACGACGGGCATTGGCACCGAAGCCACGCGCGCCAACATCATCACCGGCCTGCTGACGCGGGGCTATCTCGTGAAGAAAGGACGCTCCATTCGCGCATCGGATGCGGCATTCACGTTGATCGACGCCGTGCCCGCGGCGATTGCCGACCCCGGAACCACCGCCGTGTGGGAGCAGGCGCTCGACATGATCGAGGCCGGACAGCTCACCCTGGATGTGTTCATCGGCAAGCAGGCCGCATGGATTTCGCAACTGATCGTGCAGTACGGCAGCACCTCGCTGTCCATCAAGGTTCCCCAGGGTCCCACTTGCCCGCAGTGCGGCGCACCAACGCGCCAACGCACCGGCAAGACCGGCCCCTTCTGGTCGTGCAGTCGCTACCCCGACTGCAAAGGCACGCTGCCGGTCGAAACCGGCACGTCCAAGCGCGGTGCCTCGCGCCCGCGCACTAGCGGCCGCAAGGGCTCCTGACCGACCCCGCTCCCCGAGAGCCGTGCCCGCCATCGGCGGCGTGGCCCATGTCCCGCATGCCCTGCGGGACGCCCAGCGCGCAACGCCTTCTCTTGTCCGTGTGCGCGTCCCGCCCGGCCGTCCCCGGCCGCGGGACCTGAAGGTAGCTTCTCCGCGAACCATGTCCGGGGTTTCCCGGCGCGTTCTGCTGATCTGCATTCTTCCGCCTCTGCGAAGGGTCCCCCGATGGCTTGCCATGCTGCGCGAGCCACCCGGAGACCCTTCATGGTCAGCGGTATTCGACGCCGTGCCCAACGGCGAAAAACTGGGCTCCTTTTGTGCGCGGATGTGCGCCAGAAGATGCCGGCGTCAACCACGACATGCGCCGGGTGCGATTGCTGACAGCAGACGGTTCTAGCGACGACCGGGCCTGCAACAGCCCACGGGTGGTTCCGTCCTCCCAAGCCGAAGGCCGCTGGGCCTTCGGCGCCTTTCTCCTGCCGATCAACGTCCCGGCCCGGCCACACGGTCCAGGGCCACACGAACAGGAGACCCGACATGAACCCGCAACCTCGCACCCCATGCGGTGCGCCCCAGGCCGCGCCACTGCTGTACGGCAGCGTGTGCAGCGGCATCGAGGCCGTGAGCCTCGCCTGGCAACCCCTCGGCCTCGAAGCCGCGTGGTTCGCCGAGATCGAGCCGTTCCCGAGCGCCGTGCTCGCCCACCGCTATCCCCGCGTGCCCAACCTGGGCGACATGACCGCGATCGCCCGCCAGGTGCGCGCCGGCACCGTGCCGGCACCCGACATCCTGGTCGGCGGAACCCCTTGCCAATCCTTCAGCGTCGCCGGTGCCCGTCAGGGCCTTGCCGATCCGCGCGGTGCGCTCACCCTCGCTTACGTGGAGTTAGCAAATGCCATCGACGAAATCCGCCACCAAGACGGCCGCCCGGCGGCCACGCTCGTCTGGGAAAACGTCCCCGGCGTCCTCAACGACCGCAGCAATGCCTTCGGGCATTTCTTGGGGGCACTGGCCGGAGAAAGCCGTGCGCTCCAGCCGCCAGGGGATCGGTGGGCGCACGCTGGTTGTGTGTCTGGACCCCGCCGCCGCATCGCCTGGCGCGAGCTCGACGCTCAATATTTCGGTGTCGCCCAACGCCGCAAGCGCGTGTTTCTTGTGGCAAGTGGTGGAGATGGCCTCGATCCCGCAGAAGTACTTTTTGAGCGCGCAGGCCTGCTCGGGGATTCTTGTGCGGGCAGCGCGCCGTGGCAAGAAGCTGCCTGCGATGCTGGACCGGGTGCTGAAGCAGCAGGCGCATGCGCAGGACTTGCAGGATTTGCTGGACTGAAGCAGCCCTACGGCAAGGTCACCACGACGTTCGGGTTCAGCGGCGGCACCGGCCCCGTCGATGTGGCCGCATGCCTGATGGCCGCTGGCCCCAAGCACGACATCCGCACCGAGACGTTCATGGTGCAGTCGGTCGCCGGCAGCATCGCCCACACCCTCGACACCGCCAACAACGGCAAGGGCAGCAGCGAGGACGGCACCGGCAAGGGTGTTCCGATCATCGCTTTCACCGCCCAGGGCAGCGGCGCGGATGCCACGCTCGACCTGACGCCGACGCTGCTGTGAACGCGCAAAAGATGATGTCCCTCCGGGGCTCTTCGGCGCTCGAAATAGGCAAAAGAAGATGACCCCGTACCCACAGAAGACGTCCCCAGTTCGCAATCGGCGACAGTTGACGTCCCTGGTTTCTGAAGTGGCGTCCAGGTGGACCGACGAGCAGCTCGCGCCTCGACCCCTGAGCGCCGTCCGCGGCTCAATCTCAGTTCCACCTCGAGGCCCGCTAGTACCCTTCGAGTCGTCGATCGAGCGCGACTTCCTGATGTTTTGCAGGACGAGCCATCGCGTCACCGCCGTTCACGCCCAACGCCTGGTGATTGATTTCCAGGATGTGAAGCGCGGAGCCGCTCGTCGATACACGCCTGATTTCGTGGTGGAGGTCGCAGCCGATGCTGGGCTCTCCTGGCGAAGGGCGGTCGTTGAGGTGAAGACCCATCGCGATCTTTGGCGCTCCCGCAGGCTGATGCGCGCGCCCTATGCCGCCGCGCGAACGTGGGCGGCGGGGCAAGAAGGCACGATCTTCCGAGTGGTGACCGACCGGATGATGAGCGGCGAATGGTTGTCCAGCACCCGGTTGTTGTCAGGCCACCTCGACAAGCCTTTCGATGTGCAATTCGAGCAGGATTGCGTCGCGTTCCTGCAACAACGTGACAGCTACCGCATCAGCGAGATTCTCGCGCTGGCGCAACAACGAGGTCTTAATCCTCAAGCTCTACTGCCCGTGCTCTACCGTATGGTCGCGCGAGGCCAACTCTCCCTCGACCGCGGTCAGCCGATTGGACCTCAGACGTGGGTTGCCGTTGTTGGATCGCAGAAGCGACTATGAGGCGAAGCGCGCACTACCCGGGCCAGGGGCGCCGCTCGACATTTCGACGATGGATGAGGCGCAGGTCGCCGAAGCCGAGCGCCGGCGCGACATCATCGCGCGCCTGGAAGCCGGCGGTCGTTTCGACAGCGCGACCGTGGAGGCTGCCGCCGCCGAGTTCGGAGCCAGCAAGCGGCAATTTAACCGCTACCGCAAAAGCCTCCGAAATACCGGCGCGCTGACCTGCCTGTTGCCGCGCGGGCGGAGCGGCGGGCGGGGGCGGCTGCGGCTCGACCTCCGCGTCGAGGAAGTCATCACCGAGGTGCGGCTGGAGTTCAGCCGTCATCGCAAGGAGGCCAAGAACCATCACGCATTCGCCGAGATTCGAAACCGCTGCGTGCGGCGGGGCTTGATACCGCCCTCGCACAACACGTTGCGAAGCCGCTTCGCCGGCGTTCCGGCGCGTGAGCGCGTCGGCCTGAAGTACGGAAAGAAGGTGGCTCGTGAGCGATACGAGCATATCCGAGGCAAGACGCCCGAAACGACGTTTCCACTTGAGCGTATCCAGATCGACCACACGCTCGTCGACGTGGTCTGCGCGAGCGCTTTCGACCGTGAGCATGTCGGCCGTCCCTGGATCACTATCGCGCTCGACGAATGCACCCGAGCCGTCCTCGCGTTCGTGCTGACCTGGGAATATCCAAACGCCTCGACCGTCGCTCAGTGCATGACGCGGGTGATGACGCCCAAGGATGAGTGGCTGGAGCGCGTCGGCGTTCCACTCCCATGGCCGATGTATGGCACGCCCAATAGCGTCTATCTCGACAACGCAGCTGAGTTTTGGTCACGCGCCCTGTTCTATGGGTGCAGGGAATACGGCATCGCGCCGCCCGAGCATCGCCCGCCAGGGCTGGTCCATTTCGGCGGCATCATTGAACGCTTCATGGGCACGGCGATGGACCAGATGCGGCTGCTCCCCGCAGCAACCGCCCGTGATCGCGGCTTCGAC
>NZ_JBCGFQ010000055.1:0-34965 GCF_040984075.1 Pseudomonas sp. I2 | reverse complement strand
GGGGAGTTGGAGGCCGGGCGGGCGAAGGATGAGTTACAGGCGACCATCGTGGCCATGGTGCTGCGCCAGTAGATAGGGGAAGTTGTGGTTGAGGCCGCTGTGCGGCCCATCCGGTAATCCGGCTTCCATGGACCCCTGATAAATCAATGGGTGACGATCTTTTCTATTAGAGCTGGCTTGCCCTCGAATAGGCTGCCCTGACAGCCCAGGGCACTGATGGTCGAGCCCAGGTAATGCTGCCAGTACTCGCGACGTTCCGCGGTGTGTCCAGGCTGAGCGGGCATGGTACTGCGCTTGCTGTCATGGTTGTGAGGCCCTGGTTGGACGCGTACCATGCCGGGCATTCCTTCCAATAACAAACCGTGCGTCACCTGCCTTTTACCCGGGCAGGTGGCGAGCGTCCTGTCGCCTTGTCTGCGGAGAACAGATTTCCATCCATGAACGGACCCATTCCCACCACCCTGCCGCCGACCGCAGGTGGCGGCAGCTGGCTGAGCGTCATCGCCCTGGCCCTGGCGGCCTTCATCTTCAATACCACCGAGTTCGTCCCGGTGGCGCTGCTCAGCGACATCGGCCGTAGCTTCGACATGAGTACCGCCCAGGTCGGCCTGATGCTGACCATCTACGCCTGGGTGGTGGCCCTGGCGTCGCTGCCGATGATGCTGCTGACGCGCAACATCGAGCGGCGCCGCCTGCTGCTGTTCGTGTTCCTGGTGTTCATCCTCAGCCACCTGCTGTCGTGGCTGTCGCAGAGTTTCGCCATGTTGCTGGTCAGCCGTATCGGGATCGCCCTGGCCCATGCCGTGTTCTGGGCCATCACCGCCTCGCTGGCGGTGCGCGTGGCGCCGCCCGGCCAGCAGGCCAAGGCCCTGGGCCTGCTGGCCACCGGCACTACCTTGGCGATGGTCATGGGCATCCCCCTGGGGCGTGTGGTGGGCGAAGCCCTGGGCTGGCGTATCACCTTCCTCAGCATCGCTGGGGTGGCCCTGGCTACCATGCTCTGCCTGATGAAGTCGCTGCCCTTGCTGCCGAGCCAGAACTCCGGCTCGCTGCGCAGCCTGCCGATCCTGTTCAAGCGGCCGGCGCTGGTGATCACCTATGTCCTGGTGACGCTGGTGATCACTGCGCAGTTCACCGCCTACAGCTACATCGAGCCGTTCGCCCTGCATGTGGCGCAGATCGGCGGCGAGCGCACCACGCTGTTGCTGCTGCTGTTCGGTGGCGCCGGGGTGTTCGGCTCGGTGCTGTTCAGCCGCTACAGCGACCGTTTTCCGCAGGGCTTCCTGGTGGCGGCCATCGCGTCCCTGGCGGCCTGCCTGCTGTTGCTGCTGCCGTTGTCGGGCAATTTCTACCTGTTCGCCGCCCTGAGCATGGTCTGGGGCGTGGCGATCCTGAGTTTCAGCCTGTCGCTGCAGTCCAAGACCCTGAAACTCGCTTCGGACGCCACCGACGTGGCCATGGCGCTGTTCTCCGGGATCTACAACATCGGTATCGGCGGCGGCGCGTTGCTGGGCAGCATCGTCAGCAGCCAACTGGGCGTGGCCCATATCGGCTTGGTTGGCGGTGGCGTGGCGCTGGCTGGCCTGGTGCTGGCGGTGGCTAGCGTGCAGCGCTACCGTGCGGCGGCCGCAATGCCGTTTGACTGACTAATGGAACAGCGGCTTCAGGGCTCGAGCGCGGCGAAACGCTCACGCAGCCATAGATGCAACTGCGACACCGCCGGCGACAGTTGCTTGCGGTGTGGGCACACCAAGGTCACCGGCGTCAGTTCGCCGGGATGATCCGGCAGCAGGACCTCCAGCTCGCCAGCGGCGACGTTGGCGCTGACGTCCAGCCAGGACTTGTAGACGATGCCTTCCCCCTCCAGTGCCCAGCGCCGTACCACATCGGCATCGTCGCTGAACAGTGGGCCCCGCACCTGCACGGTAAGGCTGCCCAGGCGCCATTTGTCGTAGATCCGCCCCTGCTGCAGGTACAACAGGCAGGCATGCTGCTGCAGCTCCTCGGGCGTGCGCGGCCGCCCGTGACGGGCCAGGTATCCGGGCGAGGCCACCAGCACCCGACGGTTCCACGGGGCCAGGGGCAGGGCGATGTAGTTGGCTTCCTGGTTCAGGCCATAGCGAATGGCGACGTCCACCGGGTCGCGGTACAGGTCGGCCACCTGGTCGGAGAGAAAGAAACGCAGGCTCAGGTCCGGGTGCTCGCGGCGAAAGGCGCTGAGCCAGGGCAGCAGAATGTTGCGCCCCAGGTCCGAGGGGGCCGAGACCTGCAGTACGCCGCGTAGGGTGCTGTGGGCGCCGTGCAGGTTGTCGCGGCCCTGGCGCAGGGTGTCGAGCACGCCCTGGGCGGTGGGCAGGTACAGCTCGCCCTCGGCGGTCAGGCGCAGGCTGCGGGTGGTGCGGGCGAACAGCCGTACATCCAGTTCGCGCTCCAGGCGCTTGATCGCCGCCGCGACCTGGCCGGGGAGCAGGCCGGCCTCATGGGCGGCGGCGGTGAAGCTGCCCAGGGCGCTGCTGCGGACGAACAACGCCAGATCGGTGATACGCAGCATTTTCACTCCAGGGGTGAAAGTGTTGCTGCATTGTGCCAGTTTTTCTTTTTCAAAAGAAAGATAAGATGCCCGGCAACGTCATTCTCCCCAAGGAGCCGCTTCGATGGATACCGTTACGCTCGCCAAACGTCGCTACACCACCAAGGCCTACGATGCCAGCCGCAAGATCCCCCAGGCCACCGTCGACGCGCTGCTCGAGCAACTGCGCCACAGCCCGTCCTCGGTCAACTCGCAGCCCTGGCACTTCGTGGTGGCCGACAGCGCCGAAGGCAAGGCGCGCATCGCCAAGAGCACCGAAGCCTTCGCCTACAACACGCCGAAGATCCTCGACGCCTCCCACGTGATCGTCTTCGCCGCCCGTACCGAGATGCCCGAGTCGCACCTGCAGGCGGTACTGGAGCAGGAAGCCGCCGATGGCCGTTTCCGCACCGAGCAGGCTCGCGCCGGGCAGGCGCAGACGCGTCTTGGCTATGTCGACCTGCACCGTTTCGACCAGAAGGACTTGCAGCACTGGATGGAGAAGCAGGTCTACCTGGCCCTGGGCACCGCGCTGCTCGGCGCCGCCGCCCATGGGCTGGACGCTACCCCCATCGAAGGCTTCGACAGCAAGGTGCTGGATGCCGAACTGGGTCTGCGCGAGCGTGGCTTCACCAGCGTGGTGCTGCTGAGCCTGGGTTACCGCAGCGAGGAGGACTTCAACGCCGGTCTGAACAAGTCGCGCCTGCCAGCGCCGGCCGTGTTCACCTTCCTTTGAAACCTGGCTGATCGGGGCCGCCCGCGCCCCAGAATCAGTCACCTGCGACCTATCGCCGGTCACGCACCTGCGATAGGGGCCTGGCCACCTGTTCCAGTGGCTGGCGTTCGGCCGCCGCGCCCCAGCGTGCCTGCACCCAGGCCGCGGCGATCATCAGCCCGGCGCCGACCAGGTAACCGTACAGCACGTTGCTGCGCTCGCCAGTCTCGATCAATGCACCGAACAGGGTCGGCCCGAGCAACCCGCCGAGGCCGGTGCCGAAGGCGTAGAACACGGCGATGGCCAGGGCGCGGATCTCCAGGGGAAAGGTCTCGGCCACGGTCAGGTAGGCGGAGCTGGCGGCGGCGGAGGCGAAAAAGAAGATCACCATCCAGGCGATGGTCTGTTGTGTGACATCGATCAGTTGCTGCTGGAACAGGTAGCCGCTGAGGGTCAGCAGCACGCCGGAAACCAGGTAGGTGCCGCTGATCATGATGCGTCGGCCGACTACGTCGAACAGCCTGCCGAGTAGCAGCGGCCCGCAGAAATTACCCAGGGCGAAGGGCAGCACGTACCAGCCGACGTCTTCGGAGGGCACCGCGTAGAAATCGGTCAGTACCAGCGCATAGGTGAAGAAGATGGCGTTGTAGAAGAACGCCTGGGCGCTGAGCAGGGTCAGGCCCACCAGCGCACGGCGACGATGATCGACGAACAGGCTGTGGAACACTTCGCGCAGCGGCGTGTGGTCGCGGGCGTGCAGGTGTAGGGGAGGGCGGTCGATGGGCGGCAGTTCGATACCACGCTCACGGTAGCGACGCTCGATGTCGGCGACGATGCGCTCAGCCTTCTGCGGCTGGTTGTGGATCATCAGCCAGCGCGGGCTTTCCGGGATCCACAGGCGCATCAGCACGATGAACAGGCCCAGCAGCGCACCGATGCCGAAGCACAGGCGCCAGCCCAGTTCGCCGCCGACCAGCGCCGGGTCGAGCAGCACCACCGAGCCCAGTGCGCCCAGGGCGGCGCCTAGCCAGAAGGTGCCGTTGATGGTCAGGTCGACCCAGCCCCGAAAACGCGCCGGAGTGAACTCCTGGATGGTCGAGTTGATCGCGGTGTACTCGCCGCCGATACCGGCGCCGGTCAGGAAGCGGAACAGCAGGAAACTCTCCAGGTTCCACGAGAAGGCCGTCGCCGCCGTGGCACCGATATACAAGGCCAGTGTGACGAAGAACAGCCTGCGCCGGCCGAGGCGGTCGGTCAGCCAGCCGAACAACAGGGCGCCGAGCACGGCACCCGCGATGTAGGCGCCGCCGGCCAGGCCGACCTCGGTGTTGCTCATCCGCAGCACCGGGCTGTCCTTGAGCGCGCCGGACACCGAGCCGGCCAGGGTCACCTCCAGGCCGTCGAGCAGCCAGGTGATGCCCAGGGCGAGCACCAGCAATGTGTGGAAGCGGGTCCAGGGCAGACGATCGAGGCGGGCGGGGATATCGGTGGCGTAAAGGTGCTGGTCCGTGGTGCTGGGCTCGCGCAGGGCTCGGGTGGTCATGGCAGGTCCTTCGCTGGCGAAGAGTGGTTACCCGATGGAGCCCCCTGCCGTGCCGGAGTTCAAACATCGAGACGCTGCCGCCTGGGAGCCGGCGACAGCGCCTCCCTCCCTCACCACAACGACGCGCTGGCTGCCGTCAGCACCCGTGCGAAGACCTCGATCGCCTTGTCCACCTCGGCCTCGGTCGTATAGCGCCCGAGGCTCAGGCGCACGCTGTTGCGTGCCTGTCTTTCATCCAGCCCCAGGGCCAGCAGCACATGGGAGGCGGCGTTGCTGGCCGAGTTGCATGCCGAGGTCGAGGACAGCGCCAGCTCGCTGGCCAGGGCGGCACTGTTGAAACCCTGGGTATCGATGCACAGGTTCAGGGTATGCGCAATGCGCTGGGTAGGGCAGCCGTTGAGGCTCACCCCCGGCAGGGCCAGCAGGCCCTCGCGCAGGCGCTGGCTCAAGCGCTCGATGCGCTGGTGCTCGCTGTCGCCGGGCTGGCCAGCGAGGGCGAAGGCGCTGCCCATGCCGACGATCTGGTGGGTGGCCAGGGTGCCGGAGCGCAGGCCGCGCTCGTGCCCGCCGCCATGCATCTGCGCGCGCAGTGTTGCCCGTGCCCGAGGCCCGACATGGAGCGCGCCGATGCCCTTGGGGCCATAAACCTTGTGGGCCGAGAACGACATCAGGTCGACCGCTACCCGGGCCAGGTCGATGGCCACCTTGCCCACGGCCTGGGCCGCATCCACATGGAACAGGGCGCCATGGGCACGCACCAGGTCGCCGATGGCGGCGAAGTCGGTGACGGTGCCCAGCTCGTTGTTGACTGCCATCAGCGAGACCAGCCGGGTATCCTCGCGCAGCGCCGAGTGCACCGCCTGCGGTCGTATCAGGCCGGCCTGGTCAGGTGCCAGGCGGGTGACCGTCCAGCCCAGGCCTTCCAGCTCGGCCACGGTATCCAGCACGGCCTTGTGCTCCAGCTGGCTGGTGATCAGGTGGCCCGGTCGCTCGACGCCCTGGGCGATGCCCTTGAGCGCGAGGTTGTTGGACTCGGTGGCGCCGGAGGTCCAGACCAGGTCGGCTGGGTCGGCGCCGACCTGTTCGGCCACCTGGCGACGTGCCTGCTCCACGGCCTCGCTGGCAGCCTGGCCATAGTGATGGCCGCGGGAGGCGGGGTTGCCGAAATTGGCCTCGCGGCCGAGGCAGGCGAGCATGGTTTCGATGACCCGGTCGTCGACCGGGGTCGTGGCGGCATAGTCGAAGTAGAGCGGGGCGCTAGGCATGATGGGCGAGTCCGTGCTTGTCGCCTTGGGATGGCGATCGATGGAGCCATCGTACGCGGCGCAGCGGGATGCATTTTGCCTTCTGTTCGCTCTTTTTCTGGAGACTAAGAAAATATTTCAATTTTTGGTCTTGTTTGTAGGAAATATTTCTCTTATTTGAAGGTACTCATCTCTAACCGTTCGCCAGGTCAGGTCGGTTCCGAGGTTTTTTCCTCTTGCGCCACCACACGTTCGCACAGCTCGATGATCTGCTCGCGCATCCAGCGGTTGGCCGGGTCCTGGTCGGTGCTCTCGTGCCAGTACAGGTGGGTTTCCAGCGGCGGCACTTCCACCGGCAAGGGCAGGTGGCGCAATTGGTGGCGGCGCGCGAAGCGCTCGGGGACGGTCATCACCATGTCGGTCTGCTGCAGCACCTGGGAGGCCATCAGGTAGTGCTGCGAGCGCAGGGCGATCTTGCGTTGCACACCCATCTTGCCCAGGGCCAGGTCGACGTAGCCCAGGCCATTGCGGCGGCTGGAGATATGGATGTGGGTCATGCCCAGGTAGCTGTCGAGGGTCAGCTTGCCGTCGGCCAGCGGGTGGCCCGGGCGCAGGGCGCAGACATAACGGTCGTGCATGAGCTTGACGTGGCGCACCTGCGGATCGATGTTCAGCGGCGCATCGACGGCGAAGTCCAGGCGCCCGGCGGCCAGCTCCTTGGTGGTCTCGCGGCGCTTGCACAGGAAGCTCTCGATCACCAGCGAAGGCGCCAGGCGGCGCAGGCGCTGGAACAGCGCTGGCAGGATCACCGCCTCGGTGAGGTCGGTCATGCTGATGCGGAAGGTCTTGTTGGCTTGCTGCGGGTTGAAGATGCGGCTTTCCTGCACCGAGGTGCGCAGCAGGGCGAGGGCGTTGCGCACCGGGCCGATGATGTTCTGCGCCATGGGCGTGGGCACCATGCCCTGGGCGGTGCGCACGAACAGCGGGTCGTTGAAGGTCTCGCGCAGACGCGACAGGGCGTTGGACACTGCCGGCTGGGTGATGCCGACGATCTGCCCGGCACGGGTCAGGTTGGCTTCGGTGTAGATGGCATCGAAGACGATGAACAGGTTGAGGTCGACCTTGCTGAGGTTCATGGGCGCCGCTCTTTGTTGGAATTATTGGTCGATCATATATCGGTTATGAATGTTTATACACATAGAAAATAGACTAGGTGGATGGAGCGCCGGTGCTCTAGGCTCTGCTGCATGTTCTTCATCGACTGAAGGTAACCCCTCATGGATTTCGCCTATTCGCCCAAGGTCCAGGCGCTGCGCGAGCGCGTCACCGCGTTCATGGACACCTACGTCTATCCTGCCGAGCCGGTGTTCGAGCGCCAGGTCGCCGAGGGCGACCGCTGGCAGCCCACCGCGATCATGGAGGAGCTCAAGGCCAAGGCCCGTGCCGAAGGCCTGTGGAACCTGTTCCTGCCCGAGTCGGAGTACGGTGCGGGCCTGAGCAACCTTGAGTACGCGCCGTTGGCCGAGATCATGGGGCGTTCGCTGCTGGGGCCGGAGCCGTTCAATTGCTCGGCGCCGGACACCGGCAACATGGAGGTGCTGGTGCGCTACGGCAGCGAGGCGCAGAAGCGCCAGTGGCTCGAGCCATTGCTGCGTGGCGAGATCCGTTCGGCGTTCGCCATGACCGAGCCGGACGTGGCCTCCTCGGACGCCACCAACATGGCCGCCACCGCCGTGCGCGACGGCGATGCGTGGGTGATCAATGGCCGCAAGTGGTGGACCTCCGGCGCCTGTGACCCGCGCTGCAAGGTGATGATCTTCATGGGCCTGTCCAACCCGCAAGGGCCGCGCCACCAGCAGCATTCGATGATCCTGGTGCCGACCGATGCGCCCGGGGTGAAGATCGTACGGCCCTTGCCGGTGTTCGGTTATGACGACGCTCCCCATGGCCATGCCGAGGTGCTGTTCGAGAACGTGCGGGTGCCCTACGAGAACGTGCTGCTCGGCGAGGGACGTGGTTTCGAGATTGCCCAGGGGCGCCTGGGCCCGGGCCGCATCCACCACTGCATGCGCTCGATCGGCATGGCCGAGCGCGCCCTGGAGCTGATGTGCAAGCGCGCGGTGAGCCGCACCGCCTTCGGTCGCCCCCTGGCGCGGTTGGGCGGCAACGTCGACAAGATCGCCGACTCGCGCATGGAGATCGACATGGCGCGCCTGCTGACGCTGAAGGCTGCCTACATGATGGACACCGTCGGCAACAAGGTGGCACGCAGCGAGATCGCCCAGATCAAGGTGGTGGCGCCGAACGTGGCGTTGAAGGTGATCGACCGGGCGATCCAGATGCATGGCGGGGCAGGGGTCAGCGGCGACTTCCCGTTGGCCTACATGTATGCCATGCAGCGCACCCTGCGCCTGGCTGACGGTCCGGACGAAGTGCACCGAGCGGCCATTGGCAAGTACGAGATCGGCAAGTACGTGCCGCGGGAGATGTTGCGCGGCGGGCATTGATTGGAGCCTGTCTTTGGCATCTTGGGGCTGCCTTGCAGCCCATCGCCGAGGTCTGCGGTGCTCACAAATCGTGTGTCATGCAGAGCAACGTGGGCTTGCTGGCGATGGGGCGAGCGCTTGCCTGAGATAGACGAAGGGGCATCGATCGTCTATTGGTGTAAGTCGCTAGCGGAGTCCGCGTCGCCATTAAAATGGTGCAGGTTGACCGTAAATTCTGTGTTGTCTGTAGGAAACGTCTATAACGCCGCAAGCAGGGAAAAAGCCCCTTCCTAAGCTGCTAGGTTCCTTGGCTTCATCAAGCACAAGGAGCTGGCACATGCGTCTGGATGGCAAAGGGCAGGCGGTCGATGGCGACCTCACCACCACGGGCGCAACCTGTATCGGTACGGGCGCGGGTTATTTCTCCGGCGGACGCATGGTCCTTCGAGAGGGCGACGCCACGACACCCTGTCCGCTGTGTGGCGAGGTTGGCCGAATAGTCGAGGGGTACCCCTTCTTCATTTCCGATGGCCGACCCGTGGTGATGGACGGGGCATTGGTGGCCTGCGGGTGCCCTAGCGGGAGCAACCGTGTGGTGGCGCCGCTCTTCAGCCCGCCGCCGTCTCCGCAGGCCTCGCAGCAGGCCACGGCGCGAGCCAGTACGCCCCCTGCCCAAGCTTGGAACCCTGCGCTCGACGGCGCTTCGCGGCATTACGCCAGCGCGCTGCCCGGCACCCTCGAGCCCGGTTTCTACATCGTGCCACGCAGCATGTCCTTTTCCCAGGTGCTGCTTGAGCTGGCCGAGCATGACAACACCTTGCCGATCTCTCGGCTGCAAATGCTCAACCCCACGTTCGAGGAGGGGTTCAAGGCGGGAGAGATCTTCGTCATCGGCGACCCGGACAAGGGTGATGCCTGCACCCGTGAGGAAGCCCAACTGATGGAGGCTGCGGAGCGTGCGCGGCGCGCCTTGGTTGCGCTTGATTTCGCTGGGGCAGATTTCATGATGCAGCACCAAGCCGAGATCGCGGGTTTGCTCAGCGGGGCGAGCCAGTCGATGGGCGTAGGCAAGGACATGCTGGACCAAGGGTTGAAGCAAGTCAGCAGGACGTTGACGCAGATCGAGCAACTGCATCAGCGTGAGTTCGTGCAGCATGGACATTTGAACAGCCCGCAGTTCTTCGCTTCGCGGCGTCAACTCTTGCAACAGCTGGACGGCCAGCTGAAAGCGGCATTTCTCAACAAGCAACTGAACCTTGGAAACTATGAACGGTTAAGAAAGGATTTGAATATTTCAACCAAGAGCCTTGTTCATCACTGGTCGAAAGCGGGTGGGCCGGGGCAGATTCCAGGGTATGCGACGCATCTGGAAAGGGTGGCCAAGGCTGGTAAATACCTTAAGTACGGTGGACATATTGCGGTTGGGTTGGGTGGTGCTTCGTCCTATTTGAAAGTGCAAGAGGTATGTCGTGCCGGCGAGACGGAGGCTTGCAAGAAAGTTCGTTTGACCGAAGCTGGAAGCTTTACCGGTGGCCTTGCAGGAGGCACAGCAGGTGGTCAACTCGCAGGGCTGGCGGCCCTTTCGGTCTGTGGTGTTTTTTCCGTAGGGACGGCAGGTATTGGGGCGCCGGTGTGCGGCATTGCACTCGTGGGGGCTGGCTCGGTTGTCGGTGGTCTTGCTGGCGAAGGCTTTGGCGAGCTTGTAGGGGAGAAGATTTATGAGGGGCAGCATGATTGATATAAACAGCTGGCCACTGAAAGTGCAGCTTGCCTTTACGGTTACACCACTCATTTTCATGATGATGGGAGTGGCCATCAGCGCATACGTTGCTTGGTCGCATGAGTTCGAGATCGTGAAGTCGTCGATACGCAGTAGTCCTTACTTGGAACAAATGAAGAATTTTTTGGGTGCCACCAGTTATCGGGCACGCTGGATAGTAGTTTGCCTAGCGGGTGGGCTTCTCTCTTTTCCTAGATATCATGCACGTAGAAGGCTTGTTAGTTTGGAGGAGTTAAAGGCGTTCCCTAAGGCCCTCAAGCGCAAGCTGGTGCTCTCAACTTGGCTGGTAATCGTTGGCTTTAGTTGGATGATGGTCGGGTATGCGTTGATACAGTTTGCAAAGACGAAGTGAGCGTTCAAGTTTGCACTACCTGGTCGCGTGCTCTGCCATCGCCAGTGATCCCCATTTAGAGCAGGTGAAACGTGCGTGGGGACTGGAAGTTTCAAATGGCGATGATTATTTGTGCAAAAATAATATTGCGAAAAAATTAAGTGATTTTATTTTTTGGCCGTATCTGTAGATCTTTTTCTTTTGTTGTTGCGTTCTCGCATGAGTCATGCTTCGCTTGACTGGCCTCCACAGGTTCCTGCCCAACGAATCACAGATCAAAAACGAGGGGAGACACCCAGGATGTGGGTCACCGTTAAATAAGATAGCGAAGGCGGCAAAATATTTAAAGTATGGTTATTGGGGCGGAGGGTCAGGCGAGCGGATGGCCGGAAAGGTTTATGAGGACGACAATGATTGATATAAATGGATGGTCAGTGAAACTACAGATAATTCTAATCATGATACCTTTTGTTATTGGAGTGTCTGGAGTGTCTGGAGTGGCAATCAGCGCGTGCATTGCGGGTTCTGCTAGTTTTTATATTGCTATCTCTGCTATTAAGAGTAATCCGTATCTTGAACAGATGAAAGGTTTCTGGGGGATGGGGAGTTTCAAGTCCCGCTGGTTGCTCATATGCTCGGTATGCGGACTGGTGACCTTTCCAGGGCCGCATTTGCGCAGGGGGCTACTAAGCCCAGAGGAGCTTGATAATTTTCCTGTAAAGCTGAGAAGGAGAATGGTCATATCAGTATGGCTAACGATCGTTGGGTTGGTATGGTTGGCGATTTTTGCAGGCTTGGTTGAATTGACGGAATATTTTTCCAAGAGTTAGGACCTGGTTTTCGCTGCGAGTCATCACTTTGGGTAAATGTGCACGTGGAATTTGTTGCCTTGACGTTCGACGGAGCCAGCGGCCTTGAGTCGCATCGGTAATGGTCAAGCCCAGAGTCAGACCCGCATATGCGGGTCTTTCTTTTCTTCATTCCTTGATTCGTTGTCAACCGCTGACGACGGCGCTTCTGGCTTTGCATCTTCGACAGTGGCTGCTACCGGACTGGCATGCCCATCCCGCGTCCTGACCAACGACAACACCACCCCGCCCAGCAGCAACCCGAACGTCACCCCCAGCGACAACAGCGCCGGCACCTTGCCCACCAGCCCATGGTAGAAGATCTTGCAGCCAATGAAGATCAGCACCAGGGCCAGTGCGTACTTGAGATAGACGAAACGGTGCATCAGCGCCGCGAGGGCGAAGTACAGCGAGCGCAGGCCGAGGATGGCGAAGATGTTCGAGGTATAGACGATGAACGGGTCCTGGGTGATGGCGAAGATCGCCGGCACGCTGTCGACGGCGAACACCAGGTCGGCCAGCTCGATCAGCACCAGGGCCAGGAACAGCGGGGTGGCATAGCGCAAGGCCTTGTGCGTTCCTGGTGGGGTGAGGCGGACGAAGAAGTGCGCGCCGTGGAGTTGGTCGGTCACCCGCATGTGTCGGCGCACGAAGCGCAGTACCGGGTTGTTGGCCAGGTCCGGATGGCTCTCCTGGCGCGAGAAGGCCATCTTCACCCCGGTGAACAGCAGGAAGGCGCCGAACAGGTACAGCACCCAGGCGAAGTTCTGCACCAGCGCCGCCCCCACGCCGATCATGATCGCCCGCAGGAACACCACCCCGAGGATGCCCCAGAACAGCACCCGGTGCTGGTAGCGGCGAGGGATGGCGAAGAAGCCGAAGATCATCGCCATGACGAACACATTGTCCATCGACAACGATTGTTCCACCAGGAACCCGGTATAGAACTCCAGGGCCGACTGGGCGCCCAGTTCGTACCAGACCCATGCGCCGAACAGCACGCCGACGCTGAAATAGCCTGAGTACAACAGCAGGCTTTCACGCATCTCGATCTCGCGGTTCTCACGGTGCAGCACGCCCAGGTCCAGAACCAGCAGGCCGACGACGATAGCGATGAACACCAGCCACAACCAGGTGCTGGTGCCGAGGAAAGAAGTCGTGAGGAATGTCTGTAGAGCCGCCATAGCCCCTCCTTGATTGTCGACGTTGCATGGCAACAGTGATTCCGACATGGCGGCTCGGCAGCCGTCAGAGGGGCCCGGCATCACATGGGCTTGAGCCTAGACCTGTTTTGCCAGGAATGCCGACCGATGTGCTGTTACATTTTTTTGCCTGGATCCAATATTTGAGATTAATTCCCAATTGTAAATAAATCGTGAAAAACATTAAGATTCGTTCCGACCTGCCGCAGAGCGGGCATGCCGTTCGGCAATGCATTCAAAACCAAGAATAAATCCCGTGATGAGCCCCCAAACGTATCGAGCAAACAGATCAACTAGGGGTCAACAAGCGTGCAACAGCACCACTCTCTGAACGCGGTCCACCTGGCAGGGAATGCCGTCACCGTTCGCTTGCGGCGCCAGCCGCTGGCATTGGCCGTTCTTGCGGCAAGCCTGGCCGCACCGAGCAGCATGGCCTGGGCCGAGGACGCCAGCAGCAAGGGCCCTCTGGAGCTGGGCGCCACCGCCATCACCGACACTCGCCCGGGCGAGATTACCGAGGGCAGCCGCTCCTACACCACCGGCGCCACCCGTACCGCCACGCGCATGGCCCTGTCGCCGCGGGAAACGCCACAGTCAGTGAGCGTGATCACCCGCCAGCAAATGGACGACCAGAACCTCACCAGCATCAGTGACGTACTCGGCAAGACGCCCGGTGTGACCGTCACCAAGCTCGACAGCAACCGCACCAGCTTCCAGGCCCGTGGCTTCGAGATCGATAACTTCCAGATCGATGGCGTTCCGGCGGCGTTTCGCTTCGGCAACGGCATCGACCAGACCGACATGGTCATCTACGACCGCGTCGAGGTGCTGCGTGGCGCCACCGGCCTGCTCAGCGGCTTCGGCAGCCCTTCGGCCACCGTCAACCTGGTGCGCAAGCGGCCGACCCGCGAGCTCTCCGGCTATGCCTCCCTCGGTGCCGGCAGTTGGGACACCTACCGTGGCGAGTTCGACATCGGTGGCGCACTGACGCCGGGCGGCAACGTGCGCGGACGCTTCGTCACCGCCTATGAGGACAGCCAGTCGTTCATGGACAACCTGTCCGAGAAGAAGCAGGTGATGTACGGCATCGTCGAGGCCGACCTGTCGGAAGACACCCTGCTCAGCGTCGGGCTCAGCCGTCAGACCAATCGCCCGGAAGGTTCTTCGTGGGGGCCGTCGACGCCGCTGCTGGATAACAATGGTAACGACTTCGCCATGTCGCGCTCGTTCAACCCCGCCGCCAAGTGGAGCCAGTGGGACAACACCGCCGACAACCTGTTCGTCACCCTCGAGCAGCGCCTGGCCAACGACTGGACGATCAAGGCCTCGGCCAGCCGTACCGAAACCGATTCGCCGGCCACCCTGGGCTCGGCGGCCAGTGGCTTTCCCGATGCGGCCACCGGTGGTGGCATGGGCGTATGGCTGGGGCGCTACCGCTACAAGACCGACCAGAACGCCTACGACCTGTATGCCAGCGGCCCGTTCCAGTTGCTGGGCCGCGAGCACGAGTTGGTGGCCGGGATTTCCCACCGTGATATCCGCGCCCACGAGGACAATTGGCCGTTCTTTTTCGGCAGCGCCAATATCTACCAGTGGGCCGGCGATTTCCCTGAGCCGGACTGGGGGCGCCCGCTCACCAAGGTCGATACTCGACTGCGTGAAGAGGCTGCCTACCTGACCGCCCGTTTCAAGCCAACCGACAAGCTCTCGGTGATCGTCGGTAGCCGCCTGTCCAACTGGGAACTGGACAGCACGCGCCTGACCACCGCGACCGACCAGCGCGAGAAGGTCCAGGACCTGGAGGAGAATGGCGTGGTCGTGCCCTATGCCGGGGTGGTCTACGACCTGAACGACACCTGGTCGGTCTACGGCAGCTACACCAGCATCTTCAAGCCCCATGAAAGCGAACAGGACGCCAGCGGCAAGATGATCGAGCCGGAGGAGGGCGATGCCTACGAGTTGGGGATCAAGAGCGAGTTCTTCGACGGCCGCCTGAATGCCAGCCTGGCGCTGTTCGAGGTGCAGCAGGACAACCTCGCGGAGTTCGCGGCGACCGACCCTGTGACCAACCGTGGCATCTACCGCTCGATCCAGGGCGCCAAGACCCGTGGCTTCGAACTGGAAGTGGCCGGCGAGCTGACCCCGGACTGGCACGTGCAAGGGGGCTTCACCCATCGCATCACCCGGGATGGCGACGACCACAAGATCTCCACCATCGAGCCGGAGAACCTGCTGCGCCTGTCCACCACCTACCGCCTGCCGGGCGTATGGAACAAGCTGACCGTCGGCGGTTCGGCCAACTGGCAGAGCAAGGTGTGGAAGGACCTGGACAGCCCGGCAGGCAACGGCGAAACCGAACGCTACACCCAGTCGAGCTACCTGATCCTCGATGCCATGGCCAGGTACCAGGTGACCGACCAGCTGTCGGTGACCCTGAACGGCAACAACCTGACCGACAAGAAGTACTTCAACAACCTGGGCTTCTACAACGGTGGCTACTACGGTGACCCGCGCAATTTCATGTTGACCACGCGGTACGACTTCTAAAGGCCCAGCGCTTTTCGGGGCCGCTGTGCGGCCCCGTTCGCAACGTTCAGTACACCCACACCTCGACCCGACGGTTGCGCAGGCGTCCCTGCTCGACGTCGTTGTCGGCCACCGGCAGCTCATCCCCCATGCCGGTCACCTCCCTGGTTTCCACCCCATCCCGGGCCAGTTCCCGGCGTACCGCCATCGCCCGCAGGCGCGAGAGCAAGGCAGCGCGCCCCGGGGTGTCCTTGGGGTCGCCAAAGCCCACCAGCACCACCTTGCGCTGCAGCTTGCCGGCCTGGCGCAGGTAATCGGCGACCCGCTGTACATCGCGCTGGGCCTTGCTGTCGAGGCTGGCGCTGCCCTCCTGGAAGCGAAAGTTGACGGTCAGGCGTTGTGCCTCGCCGGCCAGGGCCTGGTAGCGGGGCGGCATGTTGGCCTGGATCGGCACGGGCAGGGCCTTGACCTGTTGGGAGACGAATCCCTGGTCGGCGACGATGGCCTGGCCGGCGGGGCCCTGGGTGAATTCGACCAGGGCCTGGGCCAGGGGGCGGGGATTGGTGGGCAGGTAGAAGTACAGCCGTCGTGTCAGCGGATAGTCTTCGCTGGCCACCAAGGCGCGTCTGGGCAGCATGGCCGGCGCGTCGCCTTCGGCGATGGCCAGGACCTTGGCCCCATGCACCGTGGCCAGGCTGCTGAAGCCGATGCCCTGGCGGTCGGCCCTGACCCGCTCGGCCAGCGTTTCGCTGGATTCGAAGCGTTGCACCTGGGCGGCCAGTTCGCTGTGGTGCGGGTCGAGCACCAGCGCCTTGAAGGTCTCGAAGGTGCCGGAGCGGTCGTCGCGCGCGTACAGGCGGATCGCTCCGCCGGGTACGCCCAGCTGTTCCCAGCGTTGTACCTGGCCGGAGAACACCTGTGCCAGTTGCGTGATGGTCAGTTGTGCCAGCGGGTTGTCGGGGTGGACGATCACCGCCACGCCGTCCAGGCCAATGACGTGCTCCGACCGGCTGCTGCGCAGGTTGCCCAGGCTCCGTAGGCGCTGCGCCTCGTCGTCGCTGATCGAGCGCGAGGCGGCAGCCAGGTCCGCCTCGCCACTCGCCAAGGCAGTGAAGCCGGTGCTGGAGCCGTGGGCGGCGATCGTGATGCGCACGGGGTGGCCTTGGCTGTCACGGGCGCGAATCTCGCTTTCATTGGCCACCGCCCCAGGCGTCTGCTCGATGGCCATGGCACCTTGGGCACGCAGCAAGCCTTGCACGAGCGCCGGTGCCAGGCCCGCGCCGATGGTGTTGGAGCCCTGGATGCGCAGCTGCGCCGGCTCGGCCAGGGCCAGCAGGGGGAACAGGTAGAGCAACAGGGCGAGGAAGCGGGGCATGCCGGAGGCCTTTGGCATGGAGTTGTCCCGCAGATTACGACAGTGGCGTGAACGTTGGGTGACAGTGGCAGTCATGAGGGCGGTGGTTCGATGACTCGACTTACCCCGCGAATAGGCCAGCACTTCCAGGTGATTGAAGCACTGTGCCAATTGGGGCAGCTTTGCAGCCCTTTCGCGGCACAAGGCCGCTCCCACAGACTGAGAGCACTAACATGGGAGCGGCCTTGCCAGGGCGCCGGAACAGTCGGAAAAGGGGTGCGTAACAGCCCCCGGCTTTGTGCACTCTGCACAAACCAGAAGGGGCGCCTTCATGGCGCCCCTTCGTCTTGCTGTTTAGGCTTCGGCGTCCCAGGGACGATCGCCTTTCTCATCCTTGACCCGGGTCGGCAGGCCCATCACGTCCAGCGCCTTGAGGAACGGCTCGGCCGGCAGCTCCTCGACGTTGACCATGCGCTTGGCGTCCCAGTCGCCGCGGGCGACCAGCAGGGCAGCGGCCACCGGCGGTACGCCGGCGGTGTAGGAGATGCCCTGGCTGTCGGTCTCGGCGTAGGCTTGCTCGTGGTCGGCCACGTTGTAGATGAACACTTCGCGTGGCTGGCCGTCCTTGGTGCCCTTGACCAGGTCACCGATGCAGGTCTTGCCGGTGTAGCCCGGGGCCAGGGAGGCCGGGTCTGGCAGGACGGCCTTGACCACCTTCAGTGGCACCACTTCCAGGCCTTCGGCGGTCTTGACCGGCTGCTCGGAGAGCAGGCCCAGGTTCTTCAGCACGGTGAACACATTGATGTAGTGCTCGCCGAAGCTCATCCAGAAGCGGATGTTCGGCACATCGAGGTTCTTCGACAGCGAATGGACTTCGTCGTGGCCGGTCAGGTAGAGGTTCTGCGAGCCCACGACCGGCAGGTCGTCGGTGCGCTTGACCTCGAACATCTTGTTGCTGGTCCACTGGCTGTTCTGCCAGCTCCAGACTTGCCCGGTGAACTCGCGGAAGTTGATCTCCGGGTCGAAATTGGTGGCGAAATACTTGCCATGGGAGCCCGCATTGACATCCAGGATGTCGATCGAATCAATGCGGTCGAAATACTGTTGTTGCGCAAGGGCGGCGTAGCTGTTCACCACACCCGGGTCGAAACCGACGCCGAGAATGGCGGTGATGTTCTTTTGTTGGCACTCTTCGAGGTGTTTCCACTCGTAGTTGCCGTACCAGGGCGGCGTCTCGCAGATCTTGCCCGGTTCTTCGTGGATGGCGGTGTCCAGGTAGGCGGCACCGGTATCGATGCAGGCACGCAGCACCGACATGTTGAGGAAGGCGGAACCGACGTTGATCACGATCTGCGATTCGGTCTCGCGGATCAGCGCCTTGGTCGCCTCGACATCGAGGGCATTGAGCGCGAAGGCCTGGATGTCGGCGGGTACCTTGAGGCTACCCTTGGCCTTGACGCTGTCGATGATGGCCTGGCATTTGGAGATGTTCCGCGACGCAATCGCAATACGACCGAGTTCGTCGTTATGCTGCGCGCACTTGTGGGCCACCACCTTGGCGACACCTCCTGCACCAATGATAAGAACGTTCTTCTTCAATTTAACCCTTTCTCCTTACTGAAGGCCTGTCGTCAGGACAGGCTGGACACGTAGTCTTCGAAACCGAACTCGCGAACCACCTCGACGCTGCCGTCGAGCTGCTTGACCACGATGGCCGGCATCTTCAGACCGTTGAACCAGTTTTTCTTGACCATGGTGTAGCCCGCCGCGTCGATGAACGACAGGCGATCGCCGATGGCCAGCGGACGATCGAACTGGTACTCGCCGAAGATGTCACCGGCCAGGCACGACTTGCCGCAGACCATGTAGGTGTGCTCGCCGTCGTTGGGAGCCATCTTGGCGTTGAGGCGGTAGATCAGCAGGTCGAGCATGTGCGCTTCGATGGAGCTGTCGACCACGGCGAGGTGCTTGCCGTTGTACAGGGTGTCGAGCACGGTGACTTCCAGCGAGGCGCTCTGGGTGATGGCCGCTTCGCCCGGCTCCAGGTACACCTGCACGCCGTACGTCTCGGAGAACGCCTTCAGGCGCGCGCAGAAGGCGTCCAGGGCGTAGTCCTCGCCGGTGAAGTGGATACCACCGCCCAGGCTGACCCACTCGACCTTGTGCAGCAGGTGGCCGAAGCGTTCCTCGATGTGCGAGAGCATCTTGTCGAACAGGCCGAAATCACCGTTCTCGCAGTTGTTGTGGAACATGAAGCCGGAAATCTGCCCGATGACCTTCTCGATCTTGTCCGGGTCCCACTCGCCCAGGCGGCTGAACGGGCGCGCCGGGTCGGCCAGCAGGTAGTCGGAGCTGCTCACCTGTGGGTTGACCCGCAGGCCGCGGACTTTGCCTTCGGACTGCTCGGCGAAGCGCTGCAACTGGCCGATGGAGTTGAAGATGATCTTGTCGCAGTTGGCGAGCATTTCCTCGATCTCGTCGTCGGCCCAGGCCACGCTGTAGGCGTGGGTTTCGCCGGCGAACTTCTGGCGACCGAGCTTGAGCTCGTAGAGCGACGAAGAGGTGGTGCCATCCATGTACTGCTGCATCAGGTCGAACACCGACCAGGTGGCGAAGCACTTCAGTGCCAGCAGGGCCTTGGCCCCGGACTGCTCGCGCACGTAGGCAATCTTCTGCATGTTGCCCAGCAGCTTCTGTTTGTCGATGAGGTAATACGGCGTCTTGATCATTTAAAGGCCCCCGGCCAGGCCGGCCAAAAAAAGGACACGCATTGTGCCTTCACTTGCCGCATATCGAAAGGGCGCAAGGCGCATTTCGTCCGAGTTCTGTTGCAGGTTGCTACCACGGTGCCACCGCGTCTGTGCATGCGCCATCCCCAGGGCCCAGTTGAACAGGGCAATATGACACCGATATAACCGAGCCGAGGCGTTGCGAGGCCCATCGCAGGGTATGATTGCCGGGTCAATCCTCGATACCGGGAGCCTGTGCATGAAGGTCGGCGTCATCTCCGATACCCATGGCCTGCTGCGACCTGAAGCGCTCGCGGCGCTGCAAGGCTGCGAGCTGATCGTCCATGCCGGCGACATCGGCAAACCGCAGATACTCGATGCCCTGGCGGCACTGGCCCCCCTGCAGGTGGTGCGGGGCAACAACGATCTCGGGTTGCCCTGGGCCGAGGCGCTGGAGGACGTGCGCCAGTTCGACATGGGGGGATGGACGACCCTGCTGGTGCACGACAAGGCCGACGTGCCCGACACGCTCGCCAGGGACGTGCGGGTGGTGATCACCGGGCATTCCCATAAGCCGTGCATCGACTGGCGCGAAGGGCGGCTTTATCTCAACCCGGGCAGTGCCGGGCCCAGGCGCTTCAAGTTGCCGGTGAGCGTTGCGTTGCTCGAGGTGAGTGCACGCGAGGTGGCGCCGAGGATCGTCAATTTGCTGGAGTGAAAGGGCCGTGGCTCCAACACGGTGTGGGGATTACGCCGGCAACCGGGCAACCACCTTGATCTCGAAATCGAACCCATACAGCCAGGTGACCCCGATCGCCGTCACGGTCGGGTAGGGCGCAGGCCCCCAGAACTCCGCGCGCACCAGGTTCCAGATGGTGTCGAACTTGTCCTGTGGATCGACGATGAACAGTGTCACGTCCTGCACATCGTCGAAGCTGCAGCCGGCTTCGGCAAGGATCGCGTTGAGGTTGCCGAATGCCCTGCGCACCTGGTTTTCCAGGCCAGGCTCGGGCGAGCCATCCTCGCGGCTGCCGACCTGTCCGGAAACGAAGAGCAAGCCATTGGTGCGGATCGCCGGGGAGTAGTGGTTGATGTCATACAAGGCCTGACGGCCTGGCGGGAACACGACGTCACGCTGAGTCATGGCACATCTCCATCGGGTGGGTGATGACGCTACTCTACGAAGCCCGGCTCGCGCGATAAATGCGCAAATCTGGTTATCATTGTTTGTTCATCCCAAATAATCGGGGCCGCTGATGGACCGTTTCGATGCAATGCGTGCGTTTGCCCGAGTGGTGGAGGCCGGCAGCTTCACCAAGGCCGCCGATACCTTGCACATGAGTCGCACCAGCGTCACCCAGCTGGTGCAGCAGTTGGAGACGCGACTGCGGGTGCGCCTGCTCAACCGCACCACACGCAAGGTGCGGCTGACCAATGATGGCGCGCTGTTCTACGAGCGGGTGGTGCGCCTGCTGGCGGACCTGGAGGATGCCGAGGCCAGCCTGAGCGGTGCGGCTAGCCAGCCCCGGGGCAAACTGCGGGTGGATGTACCCAGCCCTTTGGCGAGCATGGTGCTGATACCGGCGCTGGCGCAATTCCACACGCGCTATCCGGACATCCAGATCGACATGGGGGTGAGCGACCGCATCGTCGACATCATCGGCGAGCACGTCGATTGCGTGGTGCGCGGCGGCGAACTGCTGGACCAGTCGCTGATGGCGCGCAAGGTCGCCGACCTGCAGTTGGGCGTCTATGCCTCACCGGCCTATCTGGAGCGGCTGGGGAGACCCCTGCATCCGCTGGAGCTGGAAGGGCCGGTGCAGCGTGTCGTCGGGTTTCTCTGGGCACGCACCGGCAAGCCGGTGCCCTATGCCCTGAGCCGGGGAGAGGAGCGCTTGCAGGTGCAAGGGCGGCCGGTGCTGGCGGTGGATGACGGCAGTGCCTATCTTGCCGCGGGGCTCGCCGGGTTGGGCGTGCTCTGGTTGCCGGACTACATGGCCCGGCCGCACCTGGCCACCGGCGCGCTGGTGCGGTTGTTCGAAGACTGGGCCCTGGAGCCTATGCCGCTGTATGTAGCCTACCCACCCAATCGCCATGTGGGCGCGAAGTTGCGGGTATTCATCGATTGGGTGGTCGAGGTGATGGCGAGGCCTTGATGCTCATCGGTCGCCCACCTGTTCCAGCCAGCTGCGAATCTGCTCCAGGGTCGCCGTGGCCCCGCCACAGACGATCACCAGCACATTGCGGTACTCCCCCAGGCGTCCAGGTGTGTAGGCCAGGGCCAGCGCCGCGCCGCAGGCCGGCTCGACCAGCACGCGGTGATCGAGCAAAAACCGCTCGCACGCCAGCAGGGCTTCGCGGTCGCTGACCAATTCGCTGTGAACGGGATGCTGGCGCACACAGTCCATCGCCCGGTCGGCCACACGCTTGGCCCCCAGGGAGGTGGCCACCGATGCGATACGTTCCAGCGCCACCGGGTGCCCGGCCTCGATGGCCGCATGCAGCGAGGCGGCGCCTTCGGTTTCCACTGCCAGCACCGGCACATCGTGCCAGTCGTTGCGTTGCAGGCCCTCGACCACACCGCTGAGCAGCCCGCCACCGCCGACCGACAGCACCACCGCGTCGGGCTTGTGGCCTTCCCGGGCCACTTCGTCGATCAGGCTGGCATGGCCGGTCCAGAGCAGCGGGTCGTCGAACGGGTGGATGAAGGCATCGCCCGGTCCCACCAGGCTCTGCGCCAGTTCGTTGGCCTCCTGCCAGGAGCTGCCGTGCACCACCACCTTGGCCTGCTCCAGGCGCAGCAGTTCCTGGGCCCGCTCGGTGGTCGTCTGCGGCACGACCACGGTCACTGGCACGCCGAGCCGGCGACCGGCATAGGCCACCGCCAGGCCGGCGTTGCCGCCGGAGGAGCAGACGAAGTGCCGGGCGCCACGGGCATGGTGGACCTCACAGGCATGGCCCACCCCGCGCAGCTTGAACGAGCCGCAGGGTTGCAGGGCTTCGAGCTTGAGCCAGACCGAGCGCTGGGTGGCCAGGGAGAGGGGGCGGGATTCGATCAGGGGTGTCTGGATGTGCAGGGGCATGGCAGTTTCCAACGAGTCGTTTTACGACCCAAGCATGCACCATTCGGGGCGGGGAGTGCACAAGCTCATTGGCGGGCGAGCCGCAATGTTGGCCAGCCGGCATTGGGGCTGCAAAGCAGCCCCAATGCTAGCTGAAAGCCTTACCTGCTCGGACTCAGCCCAGCGGTGGCGTACGCGGCGGGACCAGGCGGCGCGAGCCGGTGGACTCGAACGCCGCGCCAAAGCGCAGCAGCGCCGAGTCGTCGTAGGCGCGGCCAGCGAACGTCAGGCCGACCGGCATGCCGATGTCGGCCATCACGCCCATGGGCACGGTGACGGTGGGCACGCCCAGGTGACGGATCGCCAGGTTGCCATTGGCCACCCACACGCCGTTGCTCCAGGCGATATCCGCCGATGCCGGGTTGACGTCGGCGTCCGCCGGGCCGACGTCGGCCACGGTGGGGAACAGCACGGCGTCCAGGCCGAGGTCGTCCATCCAGTCCTCGAGGTCGAGCTTGCGCGTCTTCTCCAGGCCACGCAGGCCGTCCGGCACGGTCTCGATCTGGTCCCACGACTTGAGGCCGCGCTTGGCCATGTTCACGTACTCGTCCATGCCGGCAGCCAGGTCGTCCTCGCGGTTCGGCAGGGTGCCTGGGTCATGGGGGAAGATCTGCATGCCGTCGACATCGGCCAGGCGATTGAGTTTCGGGTCGCCGTTGGCCCGCAGGAAGTCGTCGAAGGCCCAGCCGGACAGCTCCCAGAGCTCGTCGTGCAGGAACTCCTTGGAAACGATGCCGCGGTTGAACACGGTCGGCGCACCGGGGCGGTCGCCCTCGCAGTTGGAGACCAACGGGAAATCCACCTCGATCACCTCGGCACCGGCCGCTTCCAGGGCCTGGCGGGCCTGGTTCCACAGATCGATGACGCTGGCGCGGGTATTGATGCGCTGGCCGGTCGGGCCGCCGATACCTGGCTTCTCCGAGGTGCCGGCCTCGGGGTCGGCATTGATGTACATGCGTGGCACGCCGAAACGCTTGCCCTTGAGCGCGCTGGCGTCGGCGGCCAGGTCCAGGTACGAGGCCGGGCGCACCTGCGAGGCGGCCGGGATCGGTACCCAGGGTTGCAGGCGCCACAGGTCGCCGCGGGTATCGGCGTCGTCGGCGACCACCACGTCGAGGATCTCCAGCAGGTCGGCCATGGTCCGGGCATAGGGCACCACCACGTCCATGGTCGGGGTCAGCGGCCAGTTGCCACGCACCGAGATCACCCCGCGCGAGGGGGTGTAGGCGCACAGGCCATTGTTGGACGCCGGGCCGCGACCGCTGGACCAGGTTTCCTCGGCCAGGCCGAAGGCCGAGAAGCTGGCGGCGGTGGCGGTACCGGCACCGTTGGAGGAGCCGGACGCGAACGGCGCGGTCAGGTAGGCGGCGTTGTACGGGCTTTCGGCACGGCCGTAGACGCCACGCTGCATGCCGCCGTTGGCCATGGGCGGCATGTTGGTCTTGCCCAGGCAGATGGCGCCAGCGGCACGCAGGCGCTCGATGGTGAAGGCGTCACGCTGGGCCACCAGGTCCTTGAACGCCGGGCTGCCGGAGGCGGCCGTGAGGCCCTTGACCAGGTAGCTGTCCTTGGCGGTGTAGGGGATGCCATCCAGCGGGCCGAGGGTTTCGCCCCGGGCCCGGCGGGCATCGGAGGCCTCGGCCTCCTTGAGTGCGTCAGGGTTGCGTACCACCACGGCATTCAGGGCAGTGGCGGTGTCGGCTCCGTCATAGGCGTCGATGCGGGCCAGGTAGGCCTTGACCAGCTCGACCGCCGTCGTGCGGCCGGTCTCGAGCGCGTCGCGCAGCTCGGCAATGGAAACCTCGGTTACCTCGATCATGCTGTCACCAGTTGTGCAGGTGGAAAATCATGGCCGCGAGTGTAGCAAGAAGCCCTTGCCGGGCGCAGGCATGCAGCGTGGCAATGGTTTGTTGCAGCGCGGCACGATGGAGGGAACGCAGGCGAAGTTGACGGGTCGCAGTCTAGTCTTAGGCTTTGCATGAAAAGCCGTCGAGCGCTGCTCAGGCGCTTTTCGTACCAAGCCCAGGCCCATGTCGCCCGCGTTGGGGCTGGCAAGATCAACGATCCGGAGCCACCGATACATGCCCAATACGCCAGAATCTGCCTCCACCTCCACCGTCAACCCGCCAGTCTTCTGGATTTCCGCTGCCTTGCTGCTGGTGCTGGTGCTCTATGCCAGCGTCTTCCAGTCCCATGCCCAGGCCTTGTTCGCGCACATCCAGGGCTGGATCATCGGCAACGTCAGCTGGTTCTATATCCTGGCGGTGGCGATCATCCTCGGCACCGTGGTGTTCCTCGGTGTCAGCCGCTATGGCGACATTAAGCTTGGCCCCGACCACAGCACGCCGGACTACAGCAGCACCACTTGGTTCGCCATGCTGTTCTCCGCCGGCATGGGCATCGGTTTGATGTTCTTCGGCGTCGCCGAGCCGGTGATGCACTTCGTCAAGCCGCCGGTGGGCGAGGGCGGCACGGTGATGGCGGCCTCCGACGCGATGCGCATCACCTTCTTCCACTGGGGCCTGCATGCCTGGGCGATCTACGCCATCGTCGCCCTGATCCTGGCCTACTTCAGCTTCCGCCACGGCCTGCCGCTGACCTTGCGCTCGGCGCTCTATCCGTTGATTGGCGAGCGTATCCATGGGCCGATCGGTCATGCGGTGGACATCTTCGCCATCATCGGCACGGTGTTCGGGGTGGCCACCTCGCTGGGCTTCGGTGTCGCGCAGATCAATACCGGCCTCAACGCGCTGTTCGGCGTGCCGGTGTCGATACCGGTGCAGATCGTGCTGATCATCGGCACCACCTTCCTCGCCACCCTGTCGGTGGTTTCCGGCCTGGACAAGGGCATCCGCCGCCTGTCGGAGCTGAACCTGGGCCTGGCGGTGCTGCTGTTGCTGATGGTGGTGCTGCTCGGGCCGACGGTGCTGATCCTGCAGACGTTCGTGCAGAACACCGGCGGCTACCTGGGCGAAATCGTCAGCCGTACCCTCAACCTCTATGCCTACCAACCCACCGACTGGATCGGCGGCTGGACGCTGTTCTACTGGGGCTGGTGGCTGGCTTGGTCGCCCTTCGTCGGGCTGTTCATCGCACGCATCTCCCGGGGCAGGACGATCCGCGAGTTCGTCACCGGCGTGCTGCTGGTGCCGACCGGCTTCACCTTGCTGTGGATGACCGTGTTCGGCAACACGGCGATCCACATGATCCTCGACGAGGGCTTGACCGACTTGGCCCGGGCGGTGGACCAGGACACTTCGCTGGCGTTGTTCGCCTTCCTCGAGCACTTCCCGTTCGCCGGCGCCATCAGCACCTTGGCGATCGTCATGGTGCTGGTGTTCTTCGTCACCTCGGCAGACTCCGGCGCCATGGTCGTGGACATGCTCGCCTCGGGTGGGCAGGAGCACACGCCAGTCCGCCAGCGTATCTTCTGGGCCGCGAGCATGGGCGTGGTGGCCATCGCCTTGTTGCTGGCCGACGGCCTCAAGGCCCTGCAGACGGCGACCATCGCCAGTGCGCTACCGTTCACCATCGCCTTGCTGTGCAGCATGCGCGGGCTGCTCAAGGCGCTCAAGCTCGACGCCACCAAGCGCGGCCTGCGCTACCAGGCCCTGGCGATCTCGCCGACCGCCTCCCGCGCCGCCGGCAACTGGCAGCGGCGTTTGCGCACCCTGGCCATGTTCCCGCGCCGGGCGCATGTGCTGCGGTTCATCGCCGAAGTGGGGTTGCCGGCCTGCCAGTCGGTGGCCGAGGAGTGGCGCCGGCAGGGCTATGAATGCAGCGTGGAGGAGGGTGAGGGCGGCAGTGTCACGCTCAAGGTGGGGCCGAGCGACCATCCCTTCGTCTACGAGATCAGGCCCCATGCCTACACCATGCCCAGCTTCGTCATGAGCGATACGCCGGGTGAGGAGCGCAAGTACTTCCGCGCCGAGGTGCACCTGCGTGAAGGCGGGCAGGACCATGATGTGATGGGGTGGTCGAAGGAGGAGGTGATCGGCGACATTCTCGATCACTTCGAGCGGCACATGCACTTCCTGCACCTGGTGGGCTGAGGTGGCAGCGGGGCCGCTCTTGCCGGAGCGGCCCGTGCGGTCAATCCAGGTCTGCCGCCGAGTGGCGTTCCGGCACTTGGCTTTGCTCGTCGCCCCAGGTCCGGTTGACCCGCGTGCCACGCTGCACTGCCGGCCGCTGGGCGATCTCCTCGGCCCAGCGGCGCACATGGGTGTACTCGTGCACGGCGAGGAACTCGGCCGCGTCGTAGAGGTTGCCGCGCACCAGTTGGCCGTACCAGGGCCAGACGGCGATGTCGGCGATGCTGTATTCGTCCCCGCCCAGGTAGCGGCTTTCGGCCAGGCGCCGATCGAGCACATCCAACTGGCGCTTGGCTTCCATGGTGAAGCGGTTGATGGCGTATTCGAACTTCTCTGGCGCATACACGTAGAAGTGGCCGAAGCCGCCGCCCAGGTAGGGTGCCGCGCCCATCTGCCAGAACAGCCAGTTCAGGCTCTCGGTACGCGCCGCCGGGGTGGTTGGCAGGAACGCGCCGAACTTCTCGGCCAGGTACAGCAGGATCGAGCCGGACTCGAACACCCGCACCGGCGGCTCGGCACTGCGATCGAGCAGGGCGGGGATCTTGGAGTTGGGGTTGACCTGGACGAAGCCGCTGGAGAACTGGTCGCCCTCGCCGATACGGATCAGCCAGGCGTCGTACTCGGCGCCGCGGTGGCCCAGGGCGAGGAGCTCTTCCAGCAGGATGGTCACCTTGACCCCGTTGGGCGTGGCCAGGGAGTAGAGCTGCAGCGGGTGCTTGCCGACGGGCAGATCCTGCTCATGGGTGGGGCCGGCGATGGGGCGGTTGATGCTGGCGAACTGGCCGCCGGAGGCTGTGTCGTTGGTCCAGACCTTGGGCGGGACGTAGGGGGACTTGCTCATGCACGGAATCTCCTGATGGCTCGAAGCGGTCACGTAAAGACGTGGACCTGCATCTATGCCACGGGTTCGGAGCAAAGGGCAAATACGGTGGGGCCTTTCCTGGGCGTTCAGCGCTAGTCAAGACGCTCTATTGGCATTCGGGGGCGCGGTGCGCCCCATCGCCGGCAAGGTACAGCGCAATTCTGGAGTCCGGCGCCACCCTGTGGGAGCCGGCTTGCCGGCGATGGGCTGCAAAGCAGCCCCAGGACCGCCAAGCGCTGCTCAACTGAGCGCCGAGGCGACGTGATCGGTCAGGCCACGGGGATCAGCGGGTCCGCTGCCGCCAGCGCCGCGGTGCGTTCCGCTGCCGGCGGGTAGATCCACACGGTATTGATCTGCGCCTTGAGCTTCTTGGCCTCGGCCCTGTCCTCGGGCGGCATGACCTTGCGTTCCCAGCCCTCGGTGTACACCGCGCCCCAGGCGCCGAGGTCGAGGCAGGTGACGTACTTGGGCTGGCTGTAGGTCATCGGGGCCACGCCGATCAGCTCGGCGGCGGCGTTGTTGCCCGCGTAGCGGCCCAGCGGAATGGCATGCTGGCAGGACATCACCGCATGGTTGCCAACCTCGTCGCAGGCGGCGTAGGCGACGTCGCCTGCGGCGTACACCGCATCGTTGCCCTTGACCTTGAGGTGGCCGTCCACGTGCAGGCGGCCCTGGCGGTCGTGCTCGCCGCTGATCTGCCCGGTGAGCGGGTTGGCCTTGAAACCGACGGTCCAGACCACGGTATTGGCGGCGATGCGCTGGCCGTTGTCGAGCAACACCCCATCGGCATCCACCGAGGCCACGGTGGCTGCGCAGATCCATTCGATGCCCAATGCCGCGGATGCCTCCACGATGGCCGGGCTGATGCCGTCGCCCAGGGCGGCGCCAATCCTCGCGCCGCGGTCGACCACGACGATACGCGGCTTGACCTGCTCGCCCAGGATCGCCCGCAGGCGGCTGGGCAGCTCGGTGGCGGTCTCGATGCCGGTGAAACCACCACCGGCGATCACCACGGTGTTGCGTGCCGCGCTGTCGGGTCGCGAGGCCAGGGACTTGAGGTGCTCTTCCAGGCGCACCGCCGACTCGATCTTGTCGACGTCGAAGGCATGCTGGTCGAAACCAGCGAGATCCGGGCGATTGAGCAGGCTGCCACAGGCCATGATCAAGCGGTCGTAGCCCAGGCTCGCCTCCTGACCGGAGGGATCACGGTAGGCCACCGTACGGGCCGCCTCGTCGATGCGCTGGGCCGTGCCCCTGACGAAACGCACGTTGACCGCGTCGAACAGCGCCTGCAGGGGCGCTGCCATGTTGTGCACGTCGGCTTCGTAGAAGCGCGGGCGGACATGCAGTTCGGCCTGGGGGGCGAGCACGGTCACCTCGACATCGTCCCGGCCATGCTGGTCCAGCAGGCGTACAGCGCTCAGGGCGCTCCACAGACCAGCGAATCCTGCACCGATAATCAGAATCTGTCGTTTCATGTTGTGCTCCTGGAGAAAGTGACGGGCAGATGCATCCCCGAGGGCGTTCTCCAGAGGCCTGGAGAGGATACCGCTCAGTGGATGCGTGGCTGGCGGGCACGCGGTATCTGCGTGTCGCCGGACACGGTCTGGCCTGTTGTCGTTCTTGGGGTCATGCGTTTGTTGGCGGATGGGCTGGAATCGATGCTAAGCGCAACGGCGTGCGCCACATAGGCCAAAAAACCCTGACTTTCGGCCAGCCCGGTCGAACGCCCTAGAGCGGGTTGGCGGGGAGGGCGACGCCGGCAAGGTTGAACGGGCGGGTGAAGCGGCTGCGGTAGTCCCGTGGCGACACCGCCAGGTGACGCTGGAAGGCATGGCGCATGCGCTCCTCGGTGCCGAAGCCGCAGTGGCGGGCGATCTGGTCGATGTTGCTGGTGGAGTTCTCCAGCAAGCGGCGTGCGGCTTCCAGGCGGAACACCTCGATGGCCTTGGCCGGCGTGCGGCCGGTTTTGGCCTTGTAGACGCGCGAGAAGTTGCGCACGCTCATGCGCACCTGCTGGGCCATGCTTTCCACGCTCAGGCGTGGGTCGTCCAGGCGCTGGCTCAGCCACAGGTGCAGCGCCTCGAACTCGGCGCAGTCCTGGCCCTGGGACTTGAGCAGCTCGCTGAACTGCGCCTGCCCGCCGGGGCGCTTGAGGAACACCACCAGCTCCCGCGCCACCTGCATCGCCACCTCACGGCCACAGTCGGCCTCCACCAGTGCCAGGGCCATGTCGATGCCAGCGCTGACGCCGGCAGAAGTCCAGACCTTGTCCTGCTGGACGAAGATCGACTCGTTGTCCACCTCCACCGCCGGAAAGTCCCGGCGCAGGACATCGCACATGGCCCAGTGGGTGGCCGCGCGACGGCCGTCGAGCAGGCCGGCGCTGGCCAGCAGGAAGGTGCCGCTGCACACCGAGGCGGTGCGCCTCACGCCTTTGGCCGCCTCGCGCAACCAGGCCACCAGGGGGGCATGATCGGGGAGGGTACGGATGATGTCCGGTGCGCCGGGCACGATCAGCGTATCGACGGGCTGGTGCATCAGGGGCGCGAGGCGCTCGGTGGCTACTGCCAGGCCTTCGGCGGTCGGCTGCAGGCCGCCTTCGAGGCTGGCGGTATGCATCTGGTAGCCGGGCAGGCCACGTTCGCCCATGGCCTTGGTGGCGGCCCAGAACACCGTCTGGGCGCCGGTCAGGTCGAGCAGGCCCATCTGGGGGTAGGCGAGGAACACCAGCCGGCGCGGCTGGCCGACGGGTTGCAGGGCAGGGGACTGCGGGATGTGGGCGATATCGTTCATGGTGGCGCAATCGTTCGGCTGTCATGGGAGGCGCATGGACTGAGGTCGGCCCTGACCTTGGCCCATGGTAGTACATGCCGGGGGAGCGGGGTAAGGCGCCTTGCGTTCTATGAGTTCCCTGTGGGGCTGTTGTCGTGCAGAGAGCACACAGGGGCCGCGAAAGCGGCCCCCAAGATTACACCCAGGCTGGCTCAGTGCGCGCCCGCCGCCTTGCTCAGGTCGCTTTCGGCCCAGGTGGTATACACACAGGCATCGGCCACCGCCCAGCGCACCTTGACGGTATCCCCGGGCAGCATCGGCATGCCCGCGGCGGACAGCGCCTTCACGGTCATCTCGGTCCCTCCGGCGGTGACTACATGGCAGGTCTGGCTCTCGCCCAGGAACAGCACCTCGCCCACGCGGGCACTGACCTCGTTCCACCCCGCCGGCAACGGCTCGCGCAGGGCCTGCTCGGCCGTCAGCGCCAGGGCCTTCTCCGGTCGCACCATGACCAGCGCATCCTGTTCGGCAACCAGCCCCGGGGTCAGGCGGATCGCCAGCGACTGTCCCTCGAAACCCGCCGCGCCATTGCTGCTGGCCTTGACCCGGAGGAAATTGGAGTTGCCCAGGAACGAGGCGACGAAGGCGTTCGGTGGGTTCTGGTAGAGGTCGTAGCCGCTGCCCAGACCGACGATCTTGCCGTGGCTGAAGATGGCGATACGTTGGGACAGGCGCATGGCCTCTTCCTGGTCATGGGTCACGTAGACGATGGTGATGCCCAGGCGCCGATGCAACTGGCGCAATTCGTCCTGCAGGTCCTCGCGCAGCTTCTTGTCCAGGGCGCCGAGGGGTTCGTCCATCAGCAGGATGCGCGGTTCGTACACCAGTGCCCGGGCGATCGCCACGCGCTGCTGCTGGCCGCCGGACAGCTGCGCCGGGCGGCGGTGGGCGAACTTCTCCAGTTGCACCAGCTTGAGCATGGCATCGACCTGCTTGGCTGTTTGTGCGGCGTTTTGCTTGCGAATCGCCAGGGGGAAGGCGATGTTGTCGCGCACCGACAGGTGCGGGAACAGCGAGTAGCGCTGGAACACCATGCCGATGTCGCGCTTGTGCGGCGGCACCTTCACCAGCGACTGGCCCTGGACCAGGATCTCGCCGCTGCTGGGCGTCTCGAAGCCGGCCAGCATCGACAGCGTGGTCGACTTGCCCGAGCCGCTGGAGCCGAGGAAGGTGAGGAACTCGCCGTCCTGGATGTCCAGGCTGATGTTGTCCACGGCGGCGAAGTCGCCGTAGTGCTTGTTCAGGTTGCGCAGGCTGACCAGGGTCTTGTCGTGCGCGGAATCGTTCATGACTGCACTCATTGTCGTTGTCTCCGGGCGCTCAGGCGCTGACTTCGTTGCGCCGGCGCAGGGCGGCGGCGATGACCATGACCAGTACCGACAGGCCGATCAGCAGCGTCGAGGCGACGGCGATCACCGGGGTCAGGTCCTGGCGCAGGGTGGTCCACATCTTCACGGGCAGGGTCTGCAGGGTCGGGCTGGCCATCATCACGCTGAGCACCACCTCGTCCCACGACACCAGGAAGGCGAACAGCCCGCCGGCGATCATCCCCGGGCGGATCGCCGGGAAGGTCACCTTGAAGATCGCCTGCAGGCGCGAGGCGCCGCAGATCACCGCGGCATCCTCGATCGACTGGTCGAACAGCTTGAGCGAGTTGATGATCGAGATGATGGTGAAGGGCAGGGCGACGATCACGTGGCTGACCACGAAGGAAAACAGCGTGCCGGTGTAGCCGAGCTTGAGGAACAGTGCGTACACCGCCACGGCGATGATCACCAGCGGCACGATCATCGGCAGGGTGAACAGGCCATAGAGGAACTCGCGGCCCGGGAAGCGCCCGCGCACCAGGGCGAAGGCCGTGGGCAGGCCCAGCAGCACCGCGCATAGGGTGGTCAGCACGGCGACCTTGAGGCTGGCCAGGGCCGCGTCCATCCATTCGGGGTTGGAGAAGAACTGGCCGTACCACTTGAAGGTCCAGCCCGGCGGCGGGAACACCAGCCACTGGGATGAGCCGAACGACAGCAGCACGATGAACAGGATCGGCAGCAGCAGGAAGGCCGCGATCACGCCGGTGGTCAGGTACAGGCCCACCCGCAGCGGGCGGCCCATGGCGTTGGGAGTCAGGAGCATGGCGGCTTACCTCGCGTTGCCGACCGGCGATTCCGGCTGCAGCTTCAGGTAGAAGTAGAAGAGCACCAGGGTGATCAGCACCAGCAACGCGGCGGCGGCGCTGGCCAGCCCCCAGTTGAGGAACGACTGCACCTGCTGGACGATGAACTCAGGCAGCATCATGTTCTGCGCGCCACCGAGCAGGGCCGGGGTGACGTAGTAGCCCAGGGACATGACGAACACCATCAGCGCGCCGGAGAACAGGCCCGAGCGGCACAGCGGCAGGAACACCCGCCAGAAGTTGGTCCAGGGGCTGGCGCCGCAGATCGAGCCGGCCTGCAGCACCATCGGGTCGATCGCCTGCATGGTCGCCTGCAGCGGCAGGACGATGAACGGGATCATGATGTAGCTCATGCCGATCACCACGCCGGTGAGGTTGTGCACCAGCTCCAGCGGCGCATCGATGATGCCGACGGCCATCAACACCTTGTTCACCACCCCGGAGGCTTGCAGCAATACCAGCCACGAGTAGGTGCGCGCCAGCAGGCTGGTCCACATCGACAGCAGCACGATGTTCAGCAGCCAGCGGCCCCAGCCGCGTGGCACCAGGGTGATCGCCCAAGCCAGGGGAAAGCCCAGCAGCACGCTGATCAGGGTGACCAGGCCAGCGACCGAGAAGGTGTTGAACAGCACCCGCGCATAGGCCGAGTTGGCGAACAACTGCTCGTAGTTGCCCAGCCCTGGCACCGGCTCCAGCACCCCGCGCAGCAACAGGCCGATCAGCGGGGCGAAGAAGAACAGGCCGAGAAACAGCAGGGCCGGCAACAGGTTGCGGCTGCCGCGCCAGCGTTGGCTCAGGGATGGGCGGCCCACGGCCGCCCCTGGTGCGCCGGTGCCGCTGGGGGCGCCTTGCGTGTCGTGCAGGGCGTTGATGGCGACTTTCATTTGACCAGCCACTCATTCCAGCGGGCCGCGATGGCCTGGCCGTTCTTCGCCCAGTAGGCGAAGTCCAGGGTCACCTGGTCCTGGGCGTAGGCGGTCGGCAGGTTCGGCGCCAGGTCGGGCTTGAGTTGGGCGATGCTGTCCAGGTTGACCGGGGCGTAGGCGGTGAGGTTGGCGAAGTCGGCCTGGCCCTTGGCGCTGCTGGCGTTGGCCAGGAACTTCATGGCCGCGTCCTTGTTCTTGGCACCCTTGGGGATGACCAGGAAGTCGGCCATGACCAGGTTCTGCTTCCAGCTCACGCCGACCGGCGCGCCGTCCTGCTGCAGGGCATAGACCCGGCCGTTCCAGAACTGCCCCAGCGAGGCCTCGCCGGAGGCCAGCAGTTGCTGGGACTGGGCGCCGCCGCCCCACCAGACGATGTTCTTCTTGATGGTGTCGAGCTTCTTGAAGGCGCGGTCCAGGTCCAGCGGGTAGAGCTTGTCGGCCGGCACGCCGTCGGCCAGCAGGGCCAGCTCCAGCACGCCGGGGCTTGGCCACTTGTACAGGGCGCGTTTGCCTGGGTAAGTCTGGGTGTCGAACAGGGCCGACCAGTCCACCGGCTTGTTGGCGCCGAGCTTGCCTTCGTTGTAGCCGAGCACGAAGGAGAAGAAGAACGAGCCGACACCGTGGTCGGAGACGAAGCGCGGGTCGATGCGGTCGCGCTGGATGGTGGAGAAGTCCAGGGGCTCGAGCAGGCCTTCGCTGGCGGCACGCAGGGCGAAATCGGCTTCGACGTCGACCACGTCCCACTGCACGTTGCCGCTCTCGACCATGGCCTTGAGCTTGCCGTAGTCGGTGGGGCCGTCCTGTACGACCTTGATCTTGCTGCTCTGGCTGAAGGGTTCGGCCCATGCCTGTTTCTGGGCGTCCTGGGTGGTACCGCCCCAGCTGACGAAGTTCAGGCTGTCTGCGGCCAGGGTGGCCTGGCAGGCCAGGGTCAGCAGGCTGGCGGACAGCACTGCGGTTACACGTTTGCTCAACAGCATGGTTAACGCCCTCGTTGCTTTTGTTATTTCAGCGGGCTTCCTGTCGCCCGCCATGTATTCGGGGAGCAGCTTTGCAAAGGATGTCGCGTGGCCGTGTTGTGCTTGTGAAGTCGGCCGAAAACTCAAGGTCTACGGGATATCATATTATGGTATTCCAAGTTTTTGGCAAGAGGTGTGAGGCTACCGGCCATCATTTGTGCCGTGCCAGCGGCAGGCTCATCGCTGAGCCTGTCGGGTCGCGATTGGGCTGCAGAATCTTTCCTGTGCGGTGTAGGAAAGGTCTCTTTTGTCAGCGCCAAGGCAACAGGCCCGCTTGCACCTGTTAGGTTTCGGAGCTTTTCCAGGCAAAGGAACCTGCATATGTACCGCGTCAGTCTCGAGGGCAGAGGCCAGGCAGTAGACGGTGACATCACCACGACGGGGGCGATCTGCATCGCCAGTGGCGAGGGCTATCTCTGCGAGGGGCGCAAGGTCCTGCGGGTTGGGGATGCAACCACTGAATGCCCACTGTGTGGCGAACCTGGGATCGTCGTGGAGGGCTATCTCGGGTGGATTTCCAATGGCCAGCCATTGGCGATGGATGGCTCGCTGGTCGCGTGTGGATGCCCCAGTGGCCGCAACAGGGTGGTGGCGCCCTTGCATGGCGAGGTAC
>NZ_JBCGFQ010000054.1:0-35127 GCF_040984075.1 Pseudomonas sp. I2 | reverse complement strand
GGGTTTTACAACAGCAACCGACTGCATTCAGCGTTGGGCTATCGCTCTCCGAACGACTATGCAAAAGGCTTAAGGCAGTCGGTTGAATAGCCAGCTTCTTGGCGTCCGCTGTCACGGGACAGGTCCAGCTTTACTCAACGTACTTATTTTGCAGCACAATAAAAAAGCCGCTCCGGCAATCGGAAGCGGCTTTCGATATGCAGCCAGCTCTACCTGGCAACACAGCCTCAGAACGGCAGCTTGAAACCCGGTGGCAGTTGCATGCCTGCCGTCATGCTCCCCATCTTCTCCTGACTGTTCTGCTCGACCTTGCGCACCGCGTCGTTAACCGCAGCGGCAATCAGGTCCTCGAGTACTTCCTTGTCTTCCTGCATCAGGCTGTCATCGATGCTGATGCGCTTGACGTCGTGGCGACCGGTCATCACCACGCTGACCAGGCCAGCACCGGATTGGCCAGTCACTTCGGCATTGGCCAGCTCTTCCTGCATCTTGGCCATCTTTTCCTGCATCTGCTGAGCCTGCTTCATCAGGCCGGCCATGCCACCTTTCATCATGGGGTACACCTCGATTGGGTCATGTGATACGGCCCAGCACAAGGCCGGCCGCACGGTTATCCGTTCATTGGCCCTGGCTGGCCAGGGCGTCTACAGGCTCAATAGTATCCTGTCGCACCGTCGCACCAAACTGCCGGATCATCTGCTGGATGAGTGGGTCCTGCTCGATCGACGCCTCCGCATCACGCTGGCGCTCGGCACGCTTGCGGGCGGCGGCCTGGGCCGGGGTCTCCTGCTCGGGGCGGATCAGCTCGATCTTCAGCCGCAGGGTACGCCCCAGGTGCTGGTTGAGCGCCTCGTTCAGGCGACGCTGCTGGGTCGCATTGAACAGCGCCCCCTGGCCAGGGTCCAGGTGCAGCAGCCAGTCGTCACCCTCAGCAGCGATCAACGTACAGTTCGCCGCGATGTTGCCCGTCATCCCGGAGACAGGCAACTGTGGGAATAATTCCAGCCATTGCAGGGCAAGGCCCGTGGCCGGCTGGGCCGCCGGCAGCGGCTCCACTACCGGGGCCGGCTCGGCTTCGTGGACATGCTCGGCCAACTCGTCCAGGTAGCTGAAACCCGCCGGATCGCTGTCCGGGGTGTAGTAGTCCTCGTCCAACGGTGGCTCGTCGTCGCGGTCCATGCCGGCCGAGCCATAGGCAGACGGGTCGAATGGCGGCTCGTCGTAGGCCGGCTGGCTGGCTCGCGGCTCGGGTGCCGGGGCCGCTGGCACAGGGTCGACGGTCACAGGGGCCGGGCTGGGGTCTTCCCACGGCAGGTCGACGACCTCTTCCTCGACCGTGTCCCGCTCCGGCTCCGGCGTAGCGGCTTCAGCTTGGGGCTCACGCTCGGGCGTGGGCTCCGGCAGGGGTTCGGTCACAGGCTCGGGCACCACGGCCTGCTCCACCACGGGCGCAGCGGGCACGACCGGCGCGGCTTCTGCCGGTGCAACGGCGTGCACAGGGGGATTGGCGACAGCTGGCTCGGCGGCAGGCGCCGCAGCTGCCACCGGGCTTGCAGGATCAGCTGTGGCCTGGCTGATCCCCACCGGCTTTAGTACCGGCCTCGGGGCATCGTCGCTGTCGGCCGGCCGGAAGGCCAGCATCCGCAGCAGGACCATTTCGAAACCGCCGCGCGGGTCCGGTGCCAGTGGCAGGTCACGACGGCCGATCAGGCCCATCTGGTAATAGAACTGCACATCCTCGGCCGGCAGGGCCGAAGCCAGCGCCAGGACCCGCTCGCGGTCACCCTGGCCGTTGTCGACCGCCTCCGGTAGCGCCTGGGCGATGGCCACCCGGTGCAGCACGTTGAGCATCTCGGCCAGCACGCCGTTCCAGTCCGGCCCCTGTTCGGCGAGGTTGCGCACCGCCTCCAGCAGTGCCCGGGCATCGCCTTCCAGTAGCGCCTGGAGCACGCCATACACCTGGCCGTGGTCGAGGCTGCCGAGCATCGCCCGGACATCGGCGGCCAGCACCTTGCCCTCGCCGAAGGCGATGGCCTGGTCGGTCAGGCTCATGGCATCGCGCATCGAACCGTCGGCGGCGCGGCCGAGCAGCCACAGGGCATCTTCCTCGAACGGCACGTTCTCGGCGCCGAGCACATGGCTCAGGTGCTCGACCACCCGTTCCGGGCTCATGTTCTTCAGGGAGAACTGCAGGCAGCGCGAGAGAATGGTCGCCGGCAGCTTCTGCGGGTCGGTGGTGGCGAGGATGAACTTGACGTAGGGTGGCGGCTCTTCCAGCGTCTTGAGCAAGGCGTTGAACGAGTGGGTCGAGAGCATGTGCACTTCGTCGATCAGGTAGACCTTGAAGCGCCCACGGCTCGGCGCGTACTGCACGTTGTCGAGCAACTCGCGGGTATCCTCGACCTTGGTACGGCTCGCGGCATCGATCTCGATCAGGTCGACGAAGCGGCCTTCGTCGATCTCCCGGCACACCGAACAGGTGCCGCAGGGCGTCGAGGTGATACCGGTTTCGCAGTTCAGGCACTTGGCGATGATCCGCGCGATGGTGGTCTTGCCCACCCCACGGGTACCGGTGAACAGGTAGGCGTGATGCAGGCGCTGGTTGTCCAGGGCGTTGATCAAAGCCTTGAGCACATGGGTCTGGCCGACCATTTCGCGGAACGAGCGCGGACGCCATTTACGTGCAAGAACCTGATAACTCATCAAAAACCATCGCAACCTGAACGAGCGGAAGATCGCTAATGCTAGCGGAGCGGGGGCAAAATTGCACCCTGCCGAACTCGTCTAAGCTAACGATCAGGCGCACGCCTGGGCAACGATCAAGGAGGATTGACGTGCGGCGAGTCCTGGCCATCCTGATGCTGTGGGCGAGCCACGGCCTGGCGGAGCAACCGACGCTGCGCTTTTCCGTGGCCGAAAGCTGGAGCATGCCGCTGATCCGCATCGAGCACGAGCAGCCGGTGGACGGTATCCTCTTCGACCTCATGCAGGCCCTGGCCCGCGAGGCGGGCGTGCGCCCGGAATACCACCTGCTGGCCCGCCTGCGCCTGCAGCAGGCCGTCGACGAGGGCGACATCGATGTGCGCTGCTACGTCGCCAGCCACTGGCTCAACGATCACGCCGGCAATTTCCTGTGGAGCGTACCGTTGATCCGCCAGCGCGACCTGCTGGTCGGCAGGGCCGATGACCGTAGCCCTGTCCTGCCTGAACAGCTCCCGCCCCAGGCCATCGGCACCGTGCTGGGCTACACCTACCCCACCCTCGCCCCACTCTTCAAGCAGGGCCGCCTGCGTCGCGAGGACAGCCGCAACCAGTTGCTCGCCCTGCAGAAGCTGCAGGCTGGCCGCTATCGCCATGCGGTGAGCAACCAGTTGTCGCTGCAATGGTTCAACCACGCCTTGCCAGCGCAGGAACGCCTGCAGCCCCTGGCAGTGTTGGAGGAACAGGAACTGGGGTGCATGGTACGCAACGACCCGGCGCTACCGACGCAGCGCGTGCTCAGGGCGCTGGTGCGGATGAAGCAGTCCGGGGAGATCGAGGCCATCGTCCAGCGCTACGGCACCTTGGCCCATCAACCCGAGAACGATCAACTGGCCGTGCCCAGCCAGATCTCCGGTCGATGACGGTGCTAGCAAGACTGCGACCGTGAAAATCCGAACCTTTTCATAAACGAGTGCGCGTTGCTGGCTGCATACCCCGTCAATAACCATGCGATTCGCGGAACGACTTGCCCTTGTGGTAGGCGATCCACTCCTCCACATCGTAGGGCAGGTAGAGCTGTCGGCGGGCGCGGGACAGGGCGATGTACACGGCGCAAATCCGCGCATCGAACTCATAGGCATCCTTGAAGGTGCCAAGCGACATCAACCCCGGGGTCAGCAACACCTGGTCGAACTCCAGCCCCCCCGCGTCCTGCGCCATCATCAGCATCAGGTTGTCGGGATGATCGCTGACCCGGCTCTCCAGCCGGGTCAGGTCGCCGACCCGGAACCCTTCCCTCAGCCTGTTCTCCACCCACAGGAACGATTCGTCATGCTGGTTGGCATGGCGTACCTGCTGCCAGTCGGTCATATGGGCAAAGTACGGGTGCGCCGTCTGCGCGTCTTGCTCGTAGTAGTTGTGGGCATACAGGGCCGCCCTGGACAGCTGGGTGGCCGAGCGCATGAAATGCTGCATGTCCTGGGCATCGGGAAAACCGATCCCACGGTCGCGCTCGGTCATTTCCATGGCCCACTTCATCGTGTCCCAGCGTGAAGCGGTCAATACCACGCAACCGGCCGGCGGCACGAACCCCTCGGGATAGCGCTTGACGCTCACGTCCACGGGGCTGGCGCCGGCGAAGGCGAGCTTGGACTTGTACGAGTGGACGTTGATCAATGGATTGATCAAGCGCTCGACCTTGGCGCCGGAGCGCACCGACAACGCGACATCACGCTGGCGCACCTCGCGCCGCTGCTGGAAGCCAGGCCCCTTGGCCCGCTGGTATTCATCGCCCAGGGTGATCAGCGCCTGCCTGCCTCGCTCGATGATCTGCAGCAACGACTCCGGCACATCCTGGCTCTCGTCGATGATGACGTGGCTGTAGTACGCCGGCACGCTGAAGCCCGCCAAGCTGGCCCGCTTGATGGCCAGCAGCGCCGGGAAGCCGGTCTGCGAATCCCAGGCGGGCTCTATCTGCAGGTACGACCAAAGGCGGCTCGAGTACTCCAGCAGGACCTGGCTGTCCTGGCGAGACAAGGGCACCTCGAAGAATGGCAGGTGTCGCGAGGTCAGGCTGTGGCTACGGGACTCGCAGTAGTTCTTCAACAACTCCAGGCAGATATCCAGTGTTTGCCGTGCACCGTACTGGCGAAAACCGACGATCCCCAGTTGCTCGGCCAGCGCGCGCTTGTCCATATGCCTGGCAGTCGCTTTAAGCGGCCTGGGTCGGGGCCCCGACAACAGCATGTGGGCGAAGGCCTCGAAGGTCTTGCCCAGCGCCTTGTGGGCCTGGGGGCCGATGCGCTTGCGCAAGGCATCGAGTTTTCCAGGGGTACGGGCAAGCGCCAGCACCCTGCCCGACGGTAGGCAGTCCATCAGGGCCCCCAGCAGGTAGCTCTTGCCGATGCCTGCATAGCCTTGGATATGCAGGTCCTCTCCTGGGTCGGCGCGCACGATCCTGAGCAGCTTGTCCTGCTCCCGGGTCAGCCAGCGCTCCTTGTCGTAACCGGTGAAAACCTGCTGGGAAAACGGATTGGCGGCCTGGTACTTGTGGCCGCTGAAGGTGAAATCCCAAGTGCCGTCTTCATGCAGGTAATCGCGGGCGGCCACCTCGTCGGCCTTCATCAGGCGCAGGTTCGCCTTCTTCAGCAGCCTCAGGCCATGATGCAGGCTTTGCGCATCGAACAAGCGCCGGGCCTCCGTAAGCAGCCCGACGCCGGGCGCGTGACGGCTGTCGGCCGCCCAGGCCAGAAGTTTCGCCAGCAGCTTCTCCGCCGCGGCCGGTCGCAGGTCCTGCCCTGCCCCCTTGGCCAGGTGCTGAATGACCAGCACCGCCGCCAGTTCCGCCTCGCTCAAGGCTTCGAGCGCCGCATCGCCCTGGGCGTCGAGCAGCCCCTGGCACACCTCGGCGGTGACGGGAAGAAACACAGGGTGGGAAAAGTCGTGGTGTTCAGGTTGCATACGCGCTCACGGCAAGATGGCGAAGATCGTTCAGGACTTGGAGGTTTCAGGATCGCCCGCGACCTCGAGCGCATACTCGTAGGCCCCCAGGCTGCCCGACATCCCTCCCGGATACACCCTGCCCCGCCCGTCGACAGGCACCTGCCGAGCATCGGCCTCGAGCAGGCCATCGAGTTCGTGGAGGGCCATTTCCAGGAGTTTGCGCAAGTCCCTCGCATTACTGGCCGAGACCCGCAGCTGGAAGTCCAGGCCATCGAGCAGAGCCCCTTCCGGCTTATCGGACGGCGCGTCGCTGGCCAGGCTGGCCTGGCTCAGGATCCGCTCATGCTCCTCTTCCATCTGGTCCAGCACCTTCGTCAGTTCCAGGACCTTCTCGGGATGGGCCGCCATCTCGTTCTTGATCTCCAGGCGGCGCAGCTGCCATTCGCGGATCCTCTGGCGGGTCTGCTCGTCAACTTGATCCATGGTCGCTACCTCACGGCCGAAATGCACTGACAGGAATGCCGTGCATGATAAAGCGCCTGGGGCAAAGGTGCAGGGAAAAGAACGAAGGCGTGCATGAGCACCGCCAGGGGGCTGGCGACACGACGAGGACAGGAGGGTGAAACGAGGTGGCGGACGCCAGAAATGGAGGCGGCCCCACCAGCCACACCCCGGCACACGATGTCACCGCTGCGGCTGCTCCCTTCCAGGCCTGACCGGGTTCACGGCTGATCGTTGCGGGGGGACCGATGGGGCCACCACGACGCGGCGCGGCAAGCGACGAGCCGCGCCATTGTACCGGTCTGGGGCGAAGTTACAAGCGCTGGCTCAAGAAAAAACCATCATTTCTCAATAACTTGCCCCACCGCCCAGTCACACGGCGATGCCGTGCCCGTCGAGAAACGCGACGAATGCGTCCTCGTCCAGCACCTTGACCCCCAGTTCGTTGGCCTTGGCCAGCTTGGAACCGGCACCGGGGCCGGCGACCACGCAATGGGTCTTGCCCGACACGGAACCGGCGACCTTGGCTCCCAGGCTCTCCAGCTTGTCCTTGGCGATGTCGCGGCTCATGCGCTCCAGGGTGCCGGTCAGCACCCAGGTCTGCCCGGCCAGGGGCAGCCCTTCGGCGGCCTTCTTCTCGCTGGCCCAGTGCATGCCGAAGGCCTGCAGTTGCGCCTCGATGTCGCGGGCCAGCCGTTGGTTGGCCTCGGCCTTGAAGAACTCGCGCACGGCGTCGGCCTGCTTGGTGTTCAACGCCTGGCGCAGGTCGATGCCGTCGGCCGCGATGATCTTGTCCAGCGTGCCGAGCTTGTCCACCAGCTTCTCGGCACCGGTCGGGCCGACCGAGGGGATGTCGAGCTTGGCGATCATTCCGGCCAGGGTGGTGCTGGCAGCGAACTCGGCGGCCAGGTCGCCTTCGTCCTGCAGGTGCAGGCCGCTGGCGAGCAGTTGCTCGATGACCTCGCGGTTGTGGGCGTCTTCGAAGAAGTTGCGGATCTCGTAGGCGACCTCCAGGCCGATGTCCGGCAGGTAGGTCAGCACCTGCGGCAGGGCCTGCTGCACCCGTGCCAGGCTACCCAGGGAGCGAGCCAGCACCTTGGCGGTTTCCTCGCCCACGTCGGGGATGCCCAAGGCATAGATGAAGCGTGCGAGGCTCGGGCGCTTGCTCGCCTCGATGGCCGCCAGCAACTTGTTGCTGGACACCTCGGCGAAGCCTTCCAGGGCGACCACCTGCTCGAAGGTCAGGCGGTACAGGTCGGCCGGCGAGCGGACCAGACCTTCGTCCACCAGTTGCTCGACGCTCTTCTCACCCAGGCCGTCGATGTCCATGGCGCGGCGCGACACATAGTGGATGATCGCCTGCTTGAGCTGGGCGGCACAGGCCAGGCGGCCGACGCAACGATACACCGCGCCTTCGCTGGTGGTTTCCCGGCCCTTGCTGCGCTTGACCAGCTGGGTGCGCTCGACCTGCGAACCGCACACCGGGCACTGGCTGGGCACCTGCACCGGGCGGGCATCCTCGGGGCGGCGTTCGGGCACCACCTGCATGACCTGGGGAATCACGTCACCGGCACGACGGATGATCACGGTGTCGCCGATCATCAAGCCCAGGCGGGCGATCTCGTCCATGTTGTGCAGGGTGGCGTTGGAGACGGTGACACCGGCCACCTTGACCGGCTTCAGGCGCGCCACAGGCGTGACTGCGCCCGTGCGACCGACCTGGAATTCGACGTCGAGCACCTCGGTGAGCTCTTCCATGGCCGGGAACTTGTGGGCGATGGCCCAGCGCGGCTCACGGGCACGGAAACCCAGCTCGCGCTGGGCGGCCAGGCTGTTGACCTTGAACACCACGCCGTCGATCTCGTAGGGCAGCTCGTTGCGCCGAGCGCCGATGTCGCGGTAGTAGGCCAGGCACTGCTCGACGCCGGCGGCATGCTTGAGTTCGCGGCTGATGGGCAGCCCCCAGGCCTTGAGCTGCTCGAGGATGCCGATATGGCTGTCGGCGATGTCCTCGGACACCTGGCCCAGTCCATAGCAGCAGAACTCCAGCGGGCGGCTGGCGGTGATCCTCGGGTCCAACTGGCGCAGGCTGCCGGCGGCGGCGTTGCGCGGGTTGGCGAAGGTCTTGCCGCCGCTCTCGGCCTGGGCGGCATTGAGCCGATCGAAGCCGGCCTTGCTCATGTACACCTCGCCCCGCACCTCCAGCACCGCAGGCCAGCCGCTGCCCTGCAGCCGGAGCGGGATGTTGCGCACGGTGCGCACGTTGGCGCTGATGTCCTCGCCGGTGCTGCCGTCGCCACGGGTGGCGCCCTGCACCAGCTGGCCGTCGCGGTACAGCAGGCTCACCGCCAGGCCGTCGAGCTTGGGTTCGCAGCTGTAGTCGACCGCATCGGCCTGGTCGAGGCCTTCGACCACCCGGCGATCGAACTCGCGCAGGTCGGTTTCCTCGAAGGCGTTGCCCAGGCTGAGCATGGGGATCTCGTGGCGCACCTGGCTGAAGGCTGCCAGCGCCGCACCGCCGACACGCTGGGTCGGGGAGTCCGGCGTGACCAGGTGCGGATACTCGGCCTCCAGGGCCTTGAGTTCATTGAACAGACGATCGTATTCGGCGTCGGGTACGCTCGGCTCGTCCAGCACGTAGTAGCGGTAATTGTGCTGGTCGAGTTCGGCACGCAATTCGTGGATTCGGTTTTCGGCGTTCATTTCATCTTCTCTTGCAAAGCGAAAGAGCAGCCAAGGGACGATGACGTTCACGTCAGGCCTGCGCCTGCGGGCCGCTTCGCGCCCCATCGCGACACAAGGCCGCTGCCACAGATTCAACGCCGCTCTAGGGAAACGCGTCATAACCTGTGGCAGCGGCCTTGCGATGGGCTGTGAAGCAGCCCCGAGTGAACGACATCCAGCCCCAGGGCTGCTCTTGCGTTTGTATCAGGGCGGACAGGATCGAGGCCGGGCCTGCCCGCTGGGGTACCTCAACGCTTCTGGGTCAGTGCGCGGCGCTCGAACTCGACGATGCGCTGGCGGTAGTGCTCGATGGTCTGGGCGGTCAGCACGCTGCGCTGGTCGTCCTTGAGCTCGCCGTTGAGCTCGTGGGCCAGCTTGCGCGCGGCGGCGACCATCACGTCGAAGGCCTGCTTCGGGTGACGCGGACCGGGCAGGCCGAGGAAGAAGCTCACCGCGCGGGTGCTGAAGTGGTCGATGTCGTCCAGGTCGAACACGCCGGGCTTGACCGCGTTGGCCATGGAGAACAGCACCTCGCCGTGGCCAGCCATGCTCTCGTGGCGGTGGAAGATGTCCATCTCGCCGAAACGCAGGCCGCTCTCGAGGATGTTCTGCAGCAGGGCCGGGCCCTTGAAACCGCCCTCGTCGCGGGAGATGACGCTGATCACCAGCACTTCCTCGACCGGCGGCAGCTCCTTGGCGGCGTTGTTGCCGGTGGCGAAGCCATTGTTGCGATTGCTGTCGGCGGCGTAGTCGTCGTCGGCATCGGCGAACAGGTCGGGCTCACGGGGCTCGGCGGCCAGGTTCAGGTCGCCCTGCTGTGGATCACCGCGCTTGCCACGCTTGGCGGCCTTGGCCGGCTTGGGTTCGCGCTCGCGCGCCGGGGCACTGAGCGACGGCAGGTCGCTTTCGTCCAGCTCAGGCTCCTTATGGGTGTCGAGGACACGCGCAGGGCCGAGCACCTCGGCGCCGCCCTCGTCGTCCGGCAGGTTCGAATAGCTGCGATCCAGGCGGAACTTCAACTTGCCCTTGCCGCCGCGCATGCGGCGCCAGCCGTCGAAAAGAATACCGGCGATGACAATGATGCCGATGACGATCAGCCACTCGCGCAGACCGATTTCCATGTAATCCCGTGCCTCTATAAAAATATGCTTGAAAACAAAGGCTTCAAAGCCCTTTAACACGTGGCGCCAACTCTATGTTCTGACAGGCGTTTTACCCACGCAAAAAACAAGTGACATTAAGCTAGCACGACCAAAGACAACTTTACACCGTCTCTCGCACATGTCAGGGGCATTTACCCACTAATCCTGCCCTATCTTCGCTCATCAGGCGTCGACCATGGCCAGTGCCTCCTCCACATCAACTGCAACAAGACGTGAACAGCCCGGTTCGTGCATGGTCACCCCCATCAGTTGATCGGCCATTTCCATGGCGATCTTGTTATGGGTGATGTAGATGAACTGCACACTCTCGCTCATTTCCTTGACCAACCTGGCGTAACGCCCGACGTTGGCATCGTCCAGCGGCGCATCGACCTCGTCGAGCATGCAGAACGGTGCCGGGTTCAGCTTGAAGATGGCGAACACCAGCGCCAGGGCGGTCAACGCCTTCTCGCCACCGGACAACAGGTGGATGGTGCTGTTCTTCTTGCCCGGCGGGCGCGCCATGATCGTCACCCCTGTATCGAGTAAATCTTCGCCCGTCAGTTCCAGATAAGCACTGCCGCCACCGAAAACTTTTGGAAAAAGTGCCTGTAATCCGGCATTTATCTGATCAAAGGTATCCTTGAAGCGGTTGCGGGTTTCCTTATCGATCTTGCGGATGACGTTCTCCAGCGTCTCCAGGGCCTCCACCAGGTCGGCGTCCTGGGCGTCCAGGTAGCGCTTGCGCTCGGACTGCTGCTGATATTCCTCGATGGCCGCCAGGTTGATCGCGCCCAGACGCTGGATGCGCCCCTCGAGCTGTTCCAGCTCCTGTTCGGTGCCCTGCTCGCTGGCTTCGGGCACGAGCGTGGCGAGCACGCCCTGCAGATCGTAGCCATCGGCCAGCAGTTGCTCCTGCAGCGTCTTGCGGCGTACGTCCAGGCCCTGGGACTCCAGGCGCGACTGCTCCAGCTGGCCACGCAGCAGTTGGGCCTGCTGCTCGGCCTGGGTGCGGCGGCGCTCGGCGTCGCGCAGTTCGCGGTCGGCCTCGTCCATGTGCAGGCGGGCCTGGCGCATTTCCTCGTCGACGCTCATGCGCCGCTCCAACAGCTCCTCCAGCTTCAGGCGCAGCTCCTCCAGCGGCGCTTCGCCCTCTTCCAGGTTCAGGCTCAACTGTTCCTGGCGCTCGCTCAGGCGCGCAGCCTGCAACTCCAGGCGCTCCAGGGCCTGGCGCGTGGAGTCGTGCTGGGCCCGCAGCGAGCCCAGGCGCACGGCCAACTGGTGGGCGTGATCCTTGTGCTGTCGGGCCTCCTGGCGGATGCGGTCGAGGCCCTCGCGCAAGCGATCGCGACGGGCCAGCAGTTGTTCGCGCTGCTCGGTGTCCTGGGCCATCAGCTCCAAGGACTCCTGCAACAGCAGGCGCGCTTCGCCCAACTGCTCGTGCTCCAGGGCGCGCTGCTCCAGCAGCTCGGCCAACTCTTCCTGGAGCCGACGACGGCGCAGTTCCAGTTGCTCGGCGCGGGCGCGGCCAGCCGACAGCCGTGCCTTGAGCTCACCCTGCCGGCGGTTTTCGTCCTGGCTGCGCTGGCGCAGTTGCTCACGCTGCACCTCCAGGTCGCGCTGCTGCCCGCGCAGCGCCTGGAGTTGCTGCTCGTGCTGCTCCAACTGCGCGGCCAGTTCCAGTTGTTCCTGGCCCAGGCGCTCGATTTCCTGGCCCCGGGCCAGGACGCCCCCCTCGGACTCGCCCCCCCGGCTCACCCGCAGGAAATGCCGGCCGACCCAGTAGCCGTCGCGGCTGACCAGGCTCTGGCCGTCGCTCAACTGCTCGCGCAGCGCCAAGGCCTGCTCCAGGCTGTCCACCGGCCTGACCTGGCCAAGCCAGGGCGCCAGGTCGGTGCGCCCCTCGACCTTGTCCAGCAGGCTGCCCGGCCACCGCGCGCCCTCTTCGCCCGCCAGCAGCAAGCGCAGCTCGCCTTGCTCCAGGGCGGTGAAATCGAGGCGGGAGAAATCCTCCACCAGCACCGCCTGCAGGTCGGCACCGAGCACGGTTTCCACCGCCAGTTCCCAACCCGGCTCGACCCGCAACCCCTCGGCCAGGCGTGGACGCTGCTCCAGGCCCTGCCCACGCAGCCAGTCGGCGGCGCCGGCAGCGGGCTCCAGGGCGGCCTGCTGCAGCGCCTCCAGGGAGGCCAGGCGCCCCCCCAGGCGTTGCAGCTCGCCCTGCTGTTGCTGGTGGGCCTCGCCGGCCTGCTGCAGCTGTTCGCGCACCGCTTCGAGACGCTCGAGCACCGCCTGTTCGGCAAGCTGCAGCTCCTCGAGCAGCAGGTCGCTGCTGGCCACCTGCTCCGCCAGCTCCAGCATGGCGGCATCCTGCGGGTCGGCGCCGAGCTGGTCACGCTCCTCGCCCAGCTTGCGCTGGCGCTCGGCCAGGCGCTCCAGGCTGGACTCGAGCTGCTGCAGGCGCGCCTGTTGCACCTCGGCCTGGCGCCGCGGCTCGGCCGAACGGGTGTTGAAGCCGTCCCACTGCTCCTGCCAGCCGTGCATGCCCAGCTCGGCTTCCTCCAGGGCCGCCGCGGCTTCCTCGGCGGCGGCCAGGGTCAGTTCCTGCTCGGGCTCGAGCATGGCCAGCTCCTCGCCCAGGGTGGCCAGCAAGGTTTGGTCATGGCCCAGGTGCGACTCGGTCTCAAGACGCGTGCGCTCGGCTTCCTTGAGGTCGTCCTGCAACTGGCGCAGGCGCTGCTGACCATGCTGGATGCTCTGCTCGACCCGGGCGATGTCGCCAGCCACCGAGTAGAAGCGCCCTTGTACCTGGTTGAAGCGCTCGGACAGCTCATGGTGCCCGTCACGCAGGCGCTCGATGCTGGCATCGGCGTTGCGCTGTTCGGCCACCAGGGCCTCGAAGGCCACTTCCTGGTCGCCGATGATCGTCTCGCGCTGGCGCACGCGCTCGTCCAGGTCACGCCAGCGCAGGGCCGACAGGCGCGCCTTGAGCTGGCGCTCATGGGCCTTGTACTCGCGGTACTTCTCGGCCGCCTGGGCCTGGCGGTGCAGGCGCTCGAGCTGGCGCTCGAGTTCCTCGCGCAGGTCGGTCAGGCGCGCCAGGTTCTCCTGGGTACGGCGGATACGGTTCTCGGTCTCGCGGCGGCGCTCCTTGTACTTGGAGATGCCCGCCGCCTCCTCGATGAAGTTGCGCAGCTCCTCGGGCTTGGCCTCGATCAGCTTGGAGATCATGCCCTGCTCGATGATCGAGTAGCTGCGCGGGCCGAGGCCGGTACCGAGGAAGATGTCGGTGATGTCGCGGCGCCGGCACTTGGTGCCGTTGAGGTAATAGGTGTTCTGCCCGTCGCGGGAGACCTTGCGGCGGATGGAGATCTCGGCGTAGGCGGCGTATTCGCCGACCAGGGTGGTTTCGCTGTTGTCGAACACCAGTTCGATGCTGGCCTGGCTCACCGGCTTGCGGCTGGTGGAGCCGTTGAAGATGACATCGGTCATCGACTCGCCGCGCAGGTTCTTGGCCGAACTCTCGCCCATCACCCAGCGCACCGCGTCGATGATGTTGGACTTGCCGCAGCCGTTGGGCCCCACCACTGCGGCCATGTTGCTGGGGAAGTTGACCGTGGTCGGGTCGACGAACGACTTGAACCCGGCCAGGCGAATGCACTTCAGGCGCATCGGTCAGGTCCGCGCCAAGGCCGCCAGCACCAGTTCGCAACTGCGCTGGCAATAGGCGACGAGCACCTCGCGGATGCGCGGCAGGTCGCGGGCGACCACGGCTTCGAGCAGGCGGGCGAACAGTTCGAGGTAGTCGTCCATGTTGGCCTGGCGCTGGTCCAGGGCCAGGTAGTAGGCACGGCTCATGGCCGGTTGCAGGTTCTCCACGGTTTCCTGCAGGTAAGGGTTGTCGGCGAACGGATAGGCCGCGCGCATCACCGCGAAGCTGTCGGCGACGAAGGTCTTGATGTCCTGGTCGGCATGGGCCTGCTGCAGGCGTTGCTGGATCGCCAGGAAGGGCTGCAGGTCGGTTTCACTGCGCCAGTTCTGCGCCACCGCGTTGCCCAACAGGATGTAGAACTCGCCCATCAGGGTGCACAGGCTGCGCACGCTGCGCTCGTCCAGTTCGGTCACATGGGCGCCACGACGCGGCAGGATCGCGACCAGATGGCGACGTTCGAGGATCAGCAATGCCTCGCGCACCGAGCCGCGGCTGACGTTCAGTGCCTGGGTGACCTTCTGCTCCTGGATGCGCTCGCCCGGCGCGAGCTCACCGCGGATGATCCGTTCGGCCAGGTAGTGGGCAATCTGCTCGGAGAGGCTGTCCGGCGCCTTGAACGTCATGGTTTTCCTTCAAACTCTTTGAACTGGGCACAAGGGCGCGATTGTAGCGCACTTGCCCACCGCTCGCGCAGCGCAACGTGGCGCTTTATTCGACCTGCGCAGCGACCGGCAAGTCGGCGCGAACTATGCTTGCAAGAGAGGCAGTGTGTGCGGCCGGGCAAGGACACAGATAATTTCTTGACCTTTGGGTCAGAAAAATATTGACCAAGAGGTCAAGCGTTGCTTAGAGTCCGTCCGAACAACAATAAAACCATTGCGAGGCCTTCCCCGTGATCCAGTTTCTCGTCAACCAGGAGCTGCAGAGTGAGCACGCCCTGGACCCGAACATGACGGTGCTGCAGTACTTGCGTGAGCACCTGGGCAAACCCGGCACCAAGGAAGGCTGCGCCAGCGGCGACTGCGGCGCCTGTACCGTGGTGGTGGGCGAGCTGGCCCAGGACGACCAGGGCCGCGACACCCTGCGCTACCGCAGCCTCAACTCGTGCCTGACCTTCGTCTCGTCGCTGCACGGCAAGCAACTGATCAGCGTCGAAGGCCTCAAGCACAAGGGCGAGCTGCACAGCGTGCAGCAGGCCATGGCCGACTGCCATGGCTCCCAGTGCGGCTTCTGCACCCCCGGTTTCGTCATGTCGCTGTTCGCCCTGCAGAAGAACAGCGACGGCCACGACCTGCACCATGCCCAGGAAGCCCTGGCCGGCAACCTGTGCCGCTGCACCGGCTACCGGCCGATCCTCGCCGCCGCCGAACAGAGCTGCGCCCGCCCCTGCCGCGACCAGTTCGACGAACAGCAGGCCCAAACCATCGCCCGCCTCAAGGCCATCGCCCCAAGCGAGACCGGCGAGCTCAACAGCGGCGACAAGCGCTGCCTGGTGCCGCTGACCGTGGCCGACCTGGCCGAGCTGTACAGCTCCCATCCCGAGGCACGCCTGCTGGCTGGCGGTACCGACCTGGCCCTGGAGGTCACCCAGTTCCACAAGACCTTGCCGGTGATGATCTACGTCGGTGGCGTGGCCGAGCTCAAGCGCATCGACAAGACCGCGACCCACCTGGAAATCGGTGCCGCCACCCCGCTGACCGACTGCTACACCGCGCTCAACGAGGAATACCCCGACTTCGGTGCCCTGCTGCACCGCTTCGCCTCGCTGCAGATCCGCAACCAGGGCACCCTGGGCGGGAACATCGGCAACGCCTCGCCGATCGGCGACTCGCCACCCCTGCTGATCGCCCTGGATACGCAGATCGTCCTGCGCCAGGGCGAGAACCAGCGCGTGCTGGCGCTGGAGGACTACTTCATCGACTACCGCATCACCGCGCGCCAGGACAGCGAGTTCATCGAGAAGGTCATCGTGCCGCGCGCCAGCAGCGACTGGACGTTCCGCGCCTACAAAGTGTCCAAGCGCCTGGACGACGACATCTCGGCGGTGTGCGCGGCGTTCAACCTGCGCATCGAGGACGGCGTGGTCAGCGGTGCACGGATCGCCTTCGGCGGCATGGCGGCGATCCCCAAGCGCGCCCGTGCCTGCGAGGCCGCGCTGCTCGGCAAGCCGTGGAACCAGGCGAGCGTCGAGCGTGCCTGCCAGGCCCTGGCCGAAGACTTCACCCCGCTCACGGATTTTCGCGCCAGCAAGGAATACCGCCTGCTGACCGCGCAGAACCTGCTGCGCAAGTATTTCATCGAACTGCAAACGCCGTACATCGAGACCCGGGTGACCGCATATGTCTAACCATCACGCAGCCAAGAGCCAGGCCGAGATGGCCGAACTGTTCCGCCAGGGCCTGACCACCGGTGTCGGCCGTAGCGTCAAGCACGACAGCGCCGACAAGCATGTGTCCGGTGAAGCGGTGTACATCGATGACCGCCTGGAATTCCCCAACCAGTTGCACGTCTATGCGCGCACCTCCGACCGCGCCCATGCACGCATCCTGCGCATCGACACCACGCCCTGCTATGCCTTCGAGGGCGTGCGCATCGCCATCACCCACGAGGACATCCCGGGCCTGAAGGACATCGGCCCGGTGGTCGCCGGCGACCCGCTGCTGGCCATCGACAAGGTCGAGTTCTTCGGCCAACCGGTGCTCGCCGTGGCCGCCCGCGACCTCGACACCGCACGCCGCGCAGCGATGGCGGCGATCGTCGAGTACGAGGACCTGGAGCCTGTGCTGGACGTGGTCGAGGCGTTTCGCAAGCAGCACTTCGTGCTCGACAGCCACACCCACCGGCGCGGTGATTCGAGCACGGCGCTGGCCAGCGCCCCGCACCGCCTGCAAGGCACCCTGCACATCGGTGGCCAGGAGCACTTCTACCTGGAGACGCAGATCTCTTCGGTGATGCCCACCGAGGATGGCGGCATGATCGTCTACTGCTCGACCCAGAACCCCACCGAGGTGCAGAAGCTGGTCGCCGAGGTGCTGGACGTGCCGATGAACAAGATCGTCGTCGACATGCGCCGCATGGGCGGCGGCTTCGGTGGCAAGGAGACCCAAGCCGCCAGCCCCGCCTGCCTGTGCGCGGTGATCGCCCGCCTGACCGGCCAGCCGACCAAGATGCGCCTGCCGCGCATGGAAGACATGACCATGACCGGCAAGCGTCACCCGTTCTACGTCGAATACGACGTGGGCTTCGACGACCAGGGCCGCCTGCATGGCATCAACCTGGACCTGGCCGGCAACTGCGGTTATTCGCCGGACCTCTCCGGCTCGATCGTCGACCGCGCCATGTTCCATTCCGACAACGCCTACTACCTGGGCGACGCCACGGTGCACGGCCACCGCTGCAAGACCAACACCGCCTCCAACACCGCCTACCGCGGCTTCGGCGGCCCCCAGGGCATGGTCGCCATCGAGCAGGTGATGGACCACATCGCCCGCCACCTGGCCCTCGACCCGCTGGCAGTGCGCAAGGCCAACTACTACGGCAAGACCGAGCGCAACGTCACCCACTACTACCAGACCGTCGAGCACAACATGCTCGAGGAAATGACCGCCGAACTCGAGGCCAGCGCCGACTATGCCGAGCGCCGCGAATCGATCCGGCGTTTCAACGAACACAGCCCGGTGCTCAAGAAGGGCCTGGCGCTGACCCCGGTCAAGTTCGGCATTTCGTTCACCGCTACCTTCCTCAACCAGGCCGGTGCGCTGATCCATATCTACACCGACGGCAGCATCCACCTGAACCACGGTGGCACCGAGATGGGCCAGGGCTTGAACACCAAGGTCGCCCAAGTGGTGGCGCAGGTGTTCCAGGTCGACTTCGGGCGCATCCAGATCACCGCCACCAACACCGACAAAGTGCCCAACACCTCGCCGACCGCGGCCTCCAGCGGCGCCGACCTCAACGGCAAGGCGGCGCAGAACGCCGCCGAGATTCTCAAGAAGCGCCTGACCGAATTCGCCGCCCGCCACTACAAGGTCACCGAGGAGGATGTGGAGTTCCGCAACGGCCATGTGCGCGTGCGCGACGAAATCATCAGCTTCGAGACCCTGGTGCAGCAGGCCTATTTCGCCCAGGTGTCGCTGTCGAGCACCGGCTTCTACCGCACGCCGAAGATCTACTACGACCGCGACCAGGCACGCGGCCGGCCGTTCTACTACTTCGCCTTCGGCGCCGCCTGCGTCGAGGTGATCGTCGACACCCTGACCGGCGAATACCGCATGCTGCGCGCCGACATCCTGCACGACGTCGGCGACTCGCTGAACCCGGCCATCGACATCGGCCAGGTGGAAGGTGGCTTCATCCAGGGCATGGGCTGGCTGACCACCGAGGAGCTGGTGTGGAACGCCAAGGGCAAGCTGATGACCAACGGCCCGGCCAGCTACAAGATCCCGGCCGTGGCCGACATGCCCCAGGACCTGCGGGTCAAGCTGGTGGAGAACCGCAAGAACCCCGAGGACACGGTGTTCCACTCCAAGGCCGTGGGCGAGCCGCCATTCATGCTCGGCATCGCCGCCTGGTGCGCGCTCAAGGATGCGGTGGCGAGCATCGCCGACTACCGCGTGCAACCGGACATCGATGCTCCGGCAACACCAGAGCGGGTGCTGTGGGGCTGCGAGCAGATGCGCAAGGCGGTGGCCCAGCGGCAATCTGTCGAACAGGAACTGGAAACCGTCACCCACTGACAGCGAAGAAACCCTGTGGGAGTGGGCAAGCCCGCTCCCACAGGGTCCGCGGCGCAACTTAGAGAGGTTGCATCATGCACCAATGGATCAACGCCCTCGCCGACCATCAAGCCCGCGGCGAACCCTGCGTCCTGGTGACCATCATCGAGGAGCGCGGCTCCACCCCGCGCAACGCCGGCTCGAAGATGGTGGTCAGTGCCACCGGCCTGTACGACACCATCGGCGGCGGCCACCTGGAGTACAAGGCCCTGCACATCGCCCGGCAGATGCTCCAGGAACAACGCGGCACGCCCCACCTGGAGCGCTTCAGCCTGGGCGCGAGCCTCGGCCAGTGCTGCGGCGGCGTCACCGTGCTGCTGTTCGAGCCCATGGCTGCGGTGCAGGCGCAGATCGCCGTGTTCGGCGCGGGCCATGTCGGCCGCGCTCTGGTACCCTTGCTCGCCGCGCTGCCCTGCCGGGTGCGCTGGATCGATTCGCGCGAGCAGGAATTCCCCGAGAGCATCCCCGCCGGGGTGACCAAGGTCGTCAGCGAGGAACCGGTCGACGAAGTCGCCGAGCTGCCCGCAGGCTGCTACTGCATCGTCATGACCCACAACCACCAGCTCGACCTGGAACTGACCGCGGCCATCCTCAAGCGCAACGACTTCACCTGGTTCGGCCTGATCGGCTCGAAGACCAAGCGGGTCAAGTTCGAGCACCGCCTGCGCGAGCGCGGCTACGACGACGCCGTGGTGGCGCGCATGCGCTGCCCGATGGGCCTGGCCGAGGTCAAGGGCAAGCTGCCGATCGAGATCGCCGTGTCCATCGCCGCGGAAATCATTGCCACCTACAACGCCTGCTTCGGCCAGCACGACGCTGCCGCCAATTCAGGCCCCATTGCCCAGTTGCTGCCGCCCTCCCGGCGCAGCCAAGCCATTTGACGAGACTGCCATGAGCGCAACCCGCAAAGCCTACCGAGCCGCCATCCTGCACAGCATCGACGACCCGGCCGAGGTGGGCCTCGACGCTTCCCACGAATATTTCGAAGACGGCCTGCTGGTGGTCGACGATGGCCGTATCAGTGCGATCGGCCATGCCAGCGAACTGCTGCCGACCCTGGAGGCCGGCATCGAGGTGGTGCACCACCGCGATGCCCTGATCACCCCGGGCTTCATCGACACCCACATCCACTTCCCGCAGACCGGCATGATCGGCTCCTACGGCGAGCAGTTGCTGGACTGGCTGAACACCTACACCTTCCCCTGCGAGAAGCAGTTCGCCGACAAGGATCACGCCGACAAGGTGGCGAAGATCTTCCTCAAGGAACTGCTGCGCAACGGCACCACCACCGCCCTGGTGTTCGGCAGCGTACACCCCGAGTCGGTCAATGCCTTGTTCGAGGAAGCCGAGCGCCTCGACCTGCGCATGATCGCCGGCAAGGTGATGATGGACCGCAATGCCCCCGACTACCTGACCGATACCGCCGAGTCGAGCTATACCCAGAGCAAGGCGCTGATCGAACGCTGGCACGGCAAGGGCCGCCTGCACTATGCGGTGACCCCGCGCTTCGCCCCGACCAGCACCCCGGAACAGTTGGCTCTGGCGGGCCAGTTGCTCAAGGAATACCCAGGCCTCTACCTGCACACCCACTTGTCCGAGAACCTCAAGGAGATCGACTGGGTCAAGGCGTTGTTCCCGGAGCAGAAGGGCTACCTGGACGTCTACGACCACTACCAACTGCTCGGCGAGCGCTCGGTGTTCGCCCATGGCGTGCACCTGTGCGACGAAGAGTGCCAGCGCCTGGCCGAGACCGGCTCGGCCGTGGCCTTCTGCCCGACCTCCAACCTGTTCCTCGGCAGCGGCCTGTTCAACCTGCCCCAGGCCGAGCGCTTCAAGGTCAACGTGGGCCTGGGCACCGACGTCGGCGCTGGCACCAGCTTCTCGTTGCTCAATACCCTGAACGAGGCGTACAAGGTCATGCAGCTGCAAGGCGCGCGCCTGCACCCGTACAAGTCCCTGTACCTGGCCACCCTCGGCGGCGCCCGCGCGCTGCGCCTGGACGATCGCATCGGCAGCCTGCGCCCGGGCCTGGATGCCGACTTCGTGGTGCTCGACTACAAGGCCACGCCGCTGCTGGACTACCGTATCCAGCAGTCCAGCAGCATCGAGGAAACCCTGTTCGTGCTCACCACCCTGGGCGACGACCGCACCGTGCGCCAGACCTACGCGGCAGGGCGCTGCGTGCACCAGCGCTAAGGGTCGCGTGCCCTTTGGGGGCGCTTCGCGCGCCCCTCTGCCGCTAGGCCCTCAACGATCAGGTGCTGGCGCAAGCCCTCGGTACAGGGCCCCACCGATCGCCGCGCCAATCAGCGGCGCCAGCCAGAACAACCACAGCTGCTGCAGCGCCCAGCCACCGACGAACAGCGCCGGCCCAGTGCTACGCGCCGGGTTCACCGAGGTGTTGGTCACCGGGATGGAGATCAGGTGGATGAGGGTCAGGGCCAGGCCGATGGCAATCGGCGCGAAACCCGCCGGCGCCCGCGAATCGGTGGCCCCCATGATGATCACCAGGAACATCGCGGTCATCACCACCTCGCTGGTGAACCCCGCCGCCAGCGAGTAGCCGCCCGGCGAATGCTCGGCATAGCCATTGGAAGCAAGCCCCGACGACAGCTCGAAGCCGGCCTTGCCGCTGGCGATGAAATAGATCACCGCCGCCGCCAGGATCGCGCCGATCACCTGGGCGACGATGTATGGCAGCAGCTCCTTGGCCGGAAACCGCCCGCCCACCACCAGCCCCAGCGACACCGCGGGGTTGAGATGACAACCGGAGATATGGCCGATGGCGAAGGCCATGGTCAGGACCGTGAGGCCGAATGCCAAGGCGACGCCGAGCACACCGATGCCGGTGGGAAAGCTGGCAGCCAGCACGGCACTGCCGCAGCCACCCAGGACCAGCCAGAAGGTGCCGACCAGCTCGGCACCCATGCGCTTACCCAGAGAAATAGTCATGGATCCTTCCTCAAGTAGTTGATGCGACACAGGCGCAAGCCCAACTGCTCGATGAAGGTTTGCAGAAATGAATCTAGCAGAGCCTTGGCCAAGGGCCAGTAGGTTGGCTATCAGCGGCCCCAATGCGCCAGCCCAGGCAAACGATCAACCCTTGGCCGACACCTTGGGCTTTTTCTGCAGCAGGTGCGAGAACACCGCATGCAGGTCGTCCGAGGCGCTCTCCTCGTCCAGGTTCAGCTTGCTGTCGATATGGTCCATGTGGTGCATCATCAGGCTCACCGCTTGGTCCAGGTCACGGGCCTCGATGGCGTCGATCAACTGCATGTGCTCGTCGTAGGAACAGTGCGAGCGGTTGCCGCTCTCGTACTGGGCGATGATCAGCGAGGTCTGCGACACCAGGCTGCGCTGGAAGCTGATCAGCGGCGCGTTGCCGGCCGCCTCGGCCAGCTTGAGGTGGAATTCGCCAGAGAGGCGAATCCCGGCACCCCGATCGCCACGGGAGAAACTGTCGCGCTCCTCGCGGACCATCTGGCGCAGTTCGTTCAATTGCTCGGCAGTGGCGTGCTGCACCGCCAGTTCGGTGATGGCGCGCTCGACCATGCGCCGGGAGAAGAACACCTGGCGCGCCTCCTCCACCGTCGGGCTGGCCACCACCGCACCCCGGTTGGGTCGCAGCAGCACCACGCTTTCATGGGCCAGGCGCGACAAGGCGCGGCGGATGATGGTGCGGCTGACGCCGAAGATCTCGCCCAACGCTTCCTCGCTCAACTTGGTGCCCGGCGCCAGACGCTGCTCGAGGATGGCATCGAAAACATGGGCGTAGACGATGTCGTCCTGGGTACCGCTGCGGCCGGCCTTGCCGTTGCGCGCAGGTTTCTTCAGAGGTTGCAGCTGTTCGTTCATGGGCACTCGAGCACGGGGATCCGCCAGTCGGACCTTGACTGTAATACCTGTCAGAGGGTGGCTGGCAAGTCCTGGAAAGAAAAATAAGGGATCAAGGTATCGGCCTATTGTACACAGGCATATCGATTTCTGCAGGTGGCCTTTGCCTATATAGCCACTGTGCGCCAGATCGTGCGAACAAAAGATAAAACATTATTTGCATTATTTGTACACAAAAGCATAATCCACCGAGCGACTTCCTGACCCGAGAGTCAACAAACCGGTCAGACGTCTGCCAATCCCCCTCGCGGAGCCGCCAAGTGCACGACGCAGGACCAAGGCTCCAGAACAACAAGAAAGACTTGAGGAGTACTCGCTGTGGAAAGCCGCAAATCCGACGCCCCTACGCTGGATCTCGCCCCACCACTCGAAACGAGCTGGCTGGAGCGGATTTTCAAACTCAAGCAACATGGCAGCACCGTCAGGACCGAGCTGATCGCCGGGGTGACCACCTTCATCACCATGGCCTACATCATCTTCGTCAACCCCAACATCATGGCCGACGCCGGCATCGACCACGGTGCGGCATTCGTCGCCACCTGCATCTCCGCCGCCCTCGGTTGCCTGCTGATGGGCCTGTACGCCAACTGGCCGGTGGGCCTGGCACCGGGCATGGGGCTCAACGCCTTCTTCACCTATACCGTGGTCGCCACCATGGGCTACACCTGGGAGGCGGCGCTGGGTGCGGTATTCGTCTCCGGCGTGCTGTTCATGTTCCTGACCTTGTCGAGGGTGCGCGAGTGGCTGCTCAACAGCATCCCGGTGAGCCTGCGGCATGCGATGGGGGCCGGCGTCGGATTGTTTCTCGGACTGATCGGCCTCAAGACCGCGGGTATCATCGTCGACAGCCCGGCCACCCTGATCAAGCTCGGCTCGCTGCATGAGCCAGGCCCACTGCTGGCGGCGCTGTGCTTCCTGTCGATCGCCATCCTCAGCTACAAGCGCGTGTTCGGCGCGATCCTGATCAGCATCATCGGCGTCACCCTGGCCGGTTGGGGTCTGGGGCTGGTGAAGTTTGGCGGGGTCATGTCGATGCCGCCGAGCCTGGCGCCGACCTGGATGGCGATGGACGTGGCTGGCGTGTTCAACGTCAGCATGATCAGCGTGGTGCTGGCATTCCTGTTCGTGCACATGTTCGATACCGCCGGCACCCTGATGGGCGTGGCGCAACGGGCAAACCTGGTGGCGCCGGACGGGCGTATCGAGAACCTGTCGCGGGCGTTGAAGGCAGACAGTTCCTCGAGCGTGTTCGGTGCCGTGGTAGGCGTACCGCCAGTGACCAGCTACGTCGAGAGTGCTGCGGGCGTCGCCGCCGGTGGTCGCACCGGCCTGACCGCCGTGGTGGTCGGCCTGCTGTTCGTCGCCGCCATGTTCTTCGCCCCGCTGGCCGGCATGATCCCGGCCTATGCCACCGCCGGTGCGCTGATCTACGTCGCCATGCTGATGATGGGCAGCATGGCGCACATCCACTGGGACGAAGCCACCGACAGCATTCCGGCGATCGTCACGGTAATCATGATGCCGCTGACCTTCTCGGTGGCCGACGGCATCGCCCTGGGCTTCATCAGCTACGTGGCGCTCAAGGCGGGGACCGGCAAGTACAAGGAAATCTCGGCCAGCCTGTGGGTGCTGTGCGCGATCTTCATTGCCAAGTTCGTGTTTCTTTGATTGCCAGGGGGTGGGCATTCGTTTACCCCTTTCCACCTGAAGTCGCCTGGGGCTGCATTTGCAGCCCTTTCGCGACACAAGGCCGCTCCCACAGGCATTGCGCTGAATGACCGAACAGCGCAATGCCTGTGGGAGCGGCCTTGCCGGGGCGCCGTACCGGTCGGAAAGGGGCGCGCAGCGGCCCCTGCATTCTTTGACCTATCCGCGGACAAGCTGCTCCCAGAAACCCTGCCAGCCGAACTGTTCATGGTGCGACAGTGCAGCCCAGGGGACCGAACAGGCTTGCAAGTCGATCGCAGGCGAGGTGGTTTGCAGGCTTATCAGCGCGCCGAATCGCCGCGAAGGCCAACCCTGGCAACACACGTGGAATGCCCCCGTCGAACAGGCTGCAAGCCCCAAATTCCAGACGAAAAAAAGCCCGCCAGTGTGAGAGCGGGCCAAGGACCTACGAAGATTCTTCTAGCGACCAACTAGCTTCCACGATAGGTCGAGTAACTGTAAGGCGAGATCAACAGCGGTACATGGTAGTGCTCCTGCTGCTCGTCGATGCCAAAGCGCAGCACCACGACATCCAGGAAGGCCGGCTCCGGCAGCTTCACACCGCGAGCACGGTAGTAATCGCCAGCGCTGAACTGCAGCTGGTACACGCCGGTACGGTAGTCGTCACCCTGCAACAGCGGCGCGTCGACGCGGCCATCGCTGTTGGTCAGGGCAGTGTTCACCAGCTCCAGTTGCTGGCCTTCGACACGGTACAGCTCGACCTTGATCGAGCTGCCCGGGCAGCCGTGAGCGGCATCCAGTACGTGTGTGGTCAAACGTCCCATTTGCTTGTCGCCTCTTGTTCAATCTGTGGGCAAAAAATACACGGCTAGCACCACGCCCAGGGGCCTGTGGTGTGCGGGAGTAACGCCATTAAGACATTTTCTCGATAAATTGTACACAATTTTCTATCACCCTCCTCCAGCGCGCGCCTTCCCTCCCCACAACAGAGCCCATCAGTCGCAAAGACAGGCTCTGTGCCGACGTCGGCGTCATTAGCTGACCGATCAGGCAGGTTTCTTGCAACGTATTTCCAACCGACAAATGGGAAGAAATGCGGAAAAACGGGCTTACAAAAGGATTCAGAAGTTGTATACAATCACCTCATCCGGTGAGTGCGACATCCCGACGCGGCCCGCCCACCACCCGCACTAACGTACAAGAAGGAAGACTGCAGTGAGCGCTGACTATCCTCGCGACCTGATCGGTTACGGCAACACTCCACCTCACCCGCGCTGGCCGGGGAATGCCCGCATCGCCCTGTCTTTCGTGCTCAACTATGAAGAAGGCGGCGAGCGCAACATCCTGCACGGCGACAAGGAATCCGAAGCCTTCCTTTCCGAGATGGTCGCCGCCCAGCCCCTGCAGGGCCAGCGCAACATGTGCATGGAGTCGCTCTACGAGTATGGCAGCCGTGCCGGCGTATGGCGCCTGCTCAAGCTGTTCAAGGACAGCGGCGTCCCGCTCACCGTCTTCGCCGTGGCCATGGCCGCCCAGCGCCACCCCGACGTGATCCGCGCCATGGTCGAGGCCGGCCACGAGATCTGCAGCCACGGCTACCGCTGGATCGACTACCAGAACATGGACGAGGCCCAGGAGCGCGAGCACATGCTCGAAGCCATCCGCATCCTCACCGAACTGACCGGCGAGCGCCCGCTGGGCTGGTACACCGGCCGCACCGGCCCGAACACCCGTCGCCTGGTGATGGAGGAAGGCGGTTTTCTCTATGACAGCGACACCTACGACGACGACCTGCCCTACTGGGAGCCGAACAACCCGACCGGCAAGCCGCACCTGGTGATCCCCTACACCCTGGACACCAACGACATGCGTTTCACCCAGGTCCAGGGCTTCAACTGCGGCGAGCAGTTCTTCCAGTACCTCAAGGACGCCTTCGACGTGCTCTATGAAGAAGGCGCCGAGGCACCGAAGATGCTGTCGATCGGCCTGCATTGCCGCCTGGTCGGCCGCCCGGCACGCCTGGCCGCGCTCAAGCGCTTCATCGACTACGCCAAGAGCCACGACCAAGTCTGGTTCGCCCGTCGCGTGGACATCGCCCGCCACTGGCACGCCACCCACCCGTACAAGAAAGAGAACGCCTGATGACCGCCTTCAAGACCCTCAAGCCATCGACCCTGGAGCGTGACGCCTTCGTCAAGGCCTTCGCCGACATCTACGAGCACTCGCCGTGGGTCGCCGAAAAAGCCTACGATCTCGGCCAACTGGGCGAGCTGGACGAGATCGAGGCGCTGCACCAGCGCATGAGCGACATCCTGCTCAGCGCCAGCCACGACGAGCAACTGGCGCTGATCAATGCGCACCCGGACCTGGCAGGTAAAGCGGCCATCCAGGGCGAACTGACCGAATCGAGCACCAACGAACAGGCTGGCGCCGGCATCCACCAGTGCACGCCCGAGGAATTCGCCCGCTTCACCGAACTCAACGATGCCTACAAGGCCAAGTTCAAGTTCCCGTTCATCATGGCGGTCAAGGGCAGCAACCGGCACCAGATCCTCGCCGCCTTCGAGAAGCGTATCCACAACGACGTCGATACCGAGTTCAAGGAAGCGCTGGCGCAGATCAACCTGATCGCCCTGTTCCGCCTGCTGCAACTTTAAGAGACGGTGCCCGGCCGGCCCCGAGCGCGCGACGCGATCGCCCCGGGGCCGGCCTCTGACCCTGAATAGAACACAGAACAAAGAGATAACCGCATGCGCACACTCATGATCGAGCCCCTGACCAAAGAAGCCTTCGCCCCCTTCGGTGACGTGATCGAAACCGACGGCAGCGACCACTTCATGATCAACAACGGTTCGACCATGCGCTTCCACAAGCTCGCCACGGTCGAGACCGCCGAGCCCGAGGACAAGGCGATCATCAGCATCTTCCGCGCCGACGCCCTGGAGATGCCTTTGACCGTGCGCATGCTGGAACGCCATCCGCTGGGCAGCCAGGCTTTCATCCCGCTGCTCGGCAACCCCTTTCTGATCGTGGTCGCGCCCGTTGGCGATGCACCTGTATCAGGCTTGGTCCGAGCCTTCCGCAGTAATGGCAGGCAGGGCGTTAATTACCATCGCGGCGTCTGGCACCACCCGGTGCTGACGATCGAAAAGCGGGATGACTTCCTGGTGGTTGATCGCAGTGGTTCTGGCAACAACTGCGACGAGCATTACTTCACCGAGGAACAGATGCTGATCCTCAATCCCCACCAATAAGAAAAGGTCGGTCATCGCGTCGGTGACCGGCATGAGGTACATACTGTGGAAGCACACCTTCACGAATGGCTGAACCTGAGCATTCGCTGGGTTCACATGATCACCGGTATCGCCTGGATCGGTGCGTCGTTCTACTTCGTCTGGTTGGAGAACAACCTCAACCGCAGCAGCCCGCGCGAAGGGCTGTCGGGTGACCTCTGGGCCATCCACGGCGGCGGTATCTACCACCTGGAGAAGTACAAGCTCGCCCCGCCGAAGATGCCGGAGAACCTGCACTGGTTCAAATGGGAAGCCTACTTCACCTGGCTGTCCGGTATCGCCCTGTTGTGCGTGGTGTTCTACTGGAACCCGACCCTCTACCTGCTGGCACCCGGCAGCACCCTGAGCGGTGCCGAGGGCGTGGCCATCGGTATCGGCTCGCTGATCGCCGGCTGGTTCATCTACGACTTCCTCTGCGACTCGCCCCTGGGCAAGCGCCCCGCCCTGCTCGGCGGCGTGCTGTTCGTGCTGATCATCGCCGCCTGCTGGGGCTTCAGCCTGGTGTTCAGCGGCCGCGGTGCCTACCTGCACACCGGCGCGATCATCGGCACCATCATGGTCGGCAACGTGTTCCGCATCATCATGCCGGCCCAGCGCCAGCTGGTGGCGGCGATCGAGAAGAACGAAACCCCTGACCCGGTACTGCCGGCCAAGGGCCTGCTGCGTTCGCGCCACAACAACTACTTCACCCTGCCGGTGCTGTTCATCATGATCAGCAACCACTTCCCGAGCACTTACGGCAGCCAGTACAACTGGTTGATCCTGGCCGGGATCGCAGTGGCCGCGGTACTGATCCGTCACTACTTCAACACCCGCCACGACAGCAACAAGTACGCCTGGACCCTGCCCGTCGGCGCCCTGGCGATGATCTGCCTGGCCTATGTGACCGGTCCCAAGCCGATGTCGGTAGCCCCTGAGCAGGCCGCGATCGAGTACCAGCCGCTGCCAGCCACTGCCGTCGGTGGCAAGACCGCCGCCGAGCGGCGCGCCGAGGAAGCCGCCAAGGCCGCCGAGGCTCCAGCCGCTGCAGCCGAGGCCCCGGCCACCGCACAGGTCGCCCCGGGTGGTTTCGAGAAGATCCACACCGTCATCCAGGAACGCTGCACCGTGTGCCACTCGGCCAAGCCGACCAGCCCGCTGTTCAGCACCGCCCCTGGCGGCGTGGTGTTCGACACCCCGCAGCAGATCCAGGCCCAGGCCGCGCGCATCCAAGCGCAGGCTGTCGCCAGCCAGATCATGCCGCTGGGCAACATCACCCAGATGACCCAGGAAGAACGCAACCTGGTCGGTGCCTGGATCGCCAAAGGCGCTCCGGTCAACTGACCCAGGCAACAGCTGCGAGCCACAAGCTCCACGCTGCACGTAGTACGTAACAAGCAAGCATCGAGCGTCAGGCTTCAACGCGGGAACCCCAGGCTTTTTCTTGAAGCCTGCCGCCTGAAGCCTGGCGCTTGGATCCGAGAATAAAAACAAAACTCGAGGTGCTGCATGTCCGAGTCACGCAAGGCGTACATCCCCGTTGCGCCCCCACGACAACCCCTACCTCTGTTCCAACTGATTCTGGTGGGCCTGCAACATGTACTGCTGATGTATGGCGGCGCGATCGCCGTGCCCCTGATCATCGGCCAGGCCGCTGGGCTGTCTCGTGAAGAAGTCGCTTTCCTGATCAACGCCGACCTGCTGGTCGCCGGCGTCGCCACCATCGTCCAGTCGTTCGGCATCGGCCCGGTGGGTATCCGAATGCCAGTGATGATGGGTGCCAGCTTCGCCGCCGTCGGCAGCATGGTGGCCATGGCTGGCATGCCGGGCGTGGGCCTGCAGGGGATCTTCGGCGCGACCATCGCCGCCGGGTTCTTCGGCATGCTGATCGCGCCGTTCATGTCCAAGGTGGTGCGCTTCTTCCCACCGCTGGTCACCGGCACGGTGATCACCTCGATCGGCCTGTCGCTGTTCCCGGTCGCGGTCAACTGGGCCGGTGGTGGCCATGAGGCCGAGACCTTCGGCTCGCCCATCTACCTGCTGGTGGCCGGCCTGGTGCTGTCGGTGATCCTGCTGATCAACCGCTTCATGCGCGGCTTCTGGGTCAATGTCTCGGTGCTGGTAGGCATGGGCCTGGGCTACGTCCTGGCCGGCTCGGTCGGCATGGTCGACCTCTCCGGCCTGTCCCAGGCGCCGTGGCTGCAGGTGGTCACCCCGCTGCACTTCGGCATGCCGACCTTCAGCCTGGCGCCGATCCTGTCCATGTGCCTGGTGGTGGTGATCATCTTCGTCGAGTCCACCGGCATGTTCCTCGCCCTGGGCAAGGTCACCGACCGCGAAGTCACCCCGGGCATGCTGCGTCGCGGCCTGATGTGCGACGCCGGCGCCTCGTTCGTTGCCGGTTTCTTCAACACCTTCACCCACTCCTCCTTCGCCCAGAACATCGGCCTGGTGCAGATGACCGGGGTGCGCTGCCGCTACGTCACCGTGGTCGCGGGCGCCTTGCTGATCCTGCTCAGCCTGCTGCCGAAGGCGGCCTTCCTGATCGCCTCGATCCCGCCCGCGGTACTGGGTGGCGCGTCCATCGCCATGTTCGGCATGGTCACCGCCACGGGGATCAAGATCCTCCAGGAGGCGGACATCTCCGATCGGCGCAACCAGTTGCTGGTGGCGGTCAGCGTCGGCCTCGGCCTGATCCCCGTGGTCCGACCGGAGTTCTTCGCGCAGTTGCCCCAGTGGATGGAGCCCATCACCCACAGCGGCATCGCCATGGCCACGGTCAGTGCGCTGGTGCTGAACCTGCTGTTCAACATCCTCGGTGGCGCTGACCGCGCGGCGCACAACGACGCCTGTCACCAGCACTGAGCCAGACGGGGTGGCGGCCTGCGCCGCCCCTTCGCTCCTCCCCGTCGTAACCGCTGGACCGTCGGCCCGCCGGAATGGGCCGTCCGGGGCGCCTGCGCGCCAAAAAAACGCCAACAAAAACAATAAGTCCGGGAATCACGACATGAAGCGCATCACCTCGTCCCTGCTGCTGGGCAGCAGCCTCTTGGTCACCCTCCCCGCGTTCGCGGGCGACCTGCTGGAGTGGCATGGCGAAAGCCTGACCTACCTGTACGGCAAGGACTTCAAGATCAACCCCCGCATCCAGCAAACGCTGACGTTCGAGCACGCCAACCGCTGGAAGTATGGCGACACCTTCCTGTTCATCGACAAGATCTTCTACAACGGCCAGGCCGACCCGAACAAAGGCGTCACCACCTATTACGGCGAGTTCAGTCCGCGCCTGTCGTTCGGCAAGATCTTCGACCGCAAGCTCGAGTTCGGCCCGGTCAAGGACGTGCTGCTGGCCATGACCTACGAGAGCGGCGAAGGCGACAACGAGGCCTACCTGATCGGCCCCGGTTTCAGCCTGGCGATCCCCGGCTTCAACTACTTCAACCTGAACTTCTACTGGCGCAACACCGAAGGCAGCCGACCGGGCGACAATGTCTGGCAGATCACCCCGAGCTGGTCCTACACCATCCCCGTGGGCAACTCCGACCTGCTCATCGACGGCTACATCGACTGGGTGGTGGACAACGACGAGACCCGCCGAGGCACCTACCACGCCAACCTGCAGTTCAACCCACAGGTCAAGTACGACCTGGGCAAGGCCCTGAACCTGGGCGCCAAGCAGCTCTACGTGGGTATCGAATACAGCTATTGGAAGGACAAGTACGGCATCGACAGCCGCGGCAACCTGGACAGCAACCAGAGCGTGACCAGTGCCTTGGTGAAGGTACACTTCTAAAAGTTGACTCATAAATCAGGTTTTATGACATAGTGCGCCAGGACGGAGCACTTGAGGCAAGGCGCGCAAGTGAGTAATCTGCGCGCCCCCTCGATCGGGGCAGGACGGACCCTGCCCGCGTTTACTGACCGCTCAGTCAATGAATTCGGGCGGTTGGCCAACGTGTTGCCAGCCTGAAATACCCATTTTCATCCGTTCAGAACGAAGTCGAGCAGGATGGTTGTGACTAACCCGGAAAGGTTGGCGCAGCTCTTGCCAAACAGCTGTGGCCAATCGAAAAAAGCTGACCCAAAAGACAAAAATAGCGCCGCAGAGCGCTGACAACAGATCCAATCAAGGGAGCGACCCACGCAATGCGTACCCTCAACAGCCTGATCCTCGCCGGCGGCCTGCTGGCTTGCGGTACCAGTTTCGCCGGCGACCTGCTGCAATGGCAGAACAACAGCCTCACCTACCTGTGGGGCAAGAACTTCAAGGTGAACCCTGACATCCAGCAGACCTTCACCTTCGAGCACGCCGACGGCTGGAAGTACGGCGACAACTTCATCTTCATCGACAAGATCTTCTACCAAGGCAAGAAAGACGCCAACAACGGCCCGAACACCTACTACGGCGAGATCAGCCCGCGCCTGTCGTTCGGCAAGATCTTCGACCAGCAGCTGGCGTTCGGCCCGGTCAAGGACGTGCTCCTGGCGATGACCTACGAGTTCGGCGAAGGTGACACCGAGGCCTACCTGATCGGCCCCGGCTTCGACCTGGACATCCCAGGCTTCGACTACTTCCAGCTGAACTTCTACCAGCGCACCACCGATGGCAGCCGCCCGGGTGACAATGTCTGGCAGATCACCCCGGTGTGGTCGTACACCATTCCCGTGGGTTCGTCCGACCTGCTCATCGACGGCTTCATGGACTGGGTGGTGGACAACGACGAGAACCGCCGCGGCACCTACCAGGCCAACCTGCACTTCAACCCGCAGGTCAAGTACGACCTGGGCAAGGCGCTCAAGCTTGGCGAGAAGCAGTTGTACGTGGGTATCGAGTACGACTACTGGAAGAACAAGTACGGCATCAAGGACAGCGATGCGTTCACGACCGACCAGAACACCATGAGCTTCCTGCTCAAGGTGCACTTCTGACCTGAGCATGCGGGAGCGGGCTTGCCTGCGAATGCGCCTGTCCCGGTATCACCGGAGCATGGCAAGGGCGGCGCCCTTGTTCGCGGGCAAGCCCGCTCCCACAAGGCCCCTGCACACCGCGCCACTCGTGATCGGCTCGCAACCCTGGGAGCGAGCCTGCCAAGGCACCGAACCGCCGCGATCCGGGGCATCGCCCCAGCCATCCTCCGCTCAAGCCGCTGGCCGCAGCGCCCGCCACAGCTTGCCCACCACACTGACCACCGCCAGCACCACGGCCCCGGCCACGACTCCAGCCACACCATTGAGCAACGCGCCGGTCAATGCCCCACCCCGCCCGTCGCTGAACGCCTCGATGGCATGGTGCAGCGGCGCGATGCCATGCACCAGGATCCCGCCACCGACCAGGAACATCGCCGCAGTGCCGATCACCGACAGGCTCTTCATCATGTACGGCGCCGCGCGCAGGATGCCATTGCCCACCGCGCGGGCAATCGTCGAGGCTTTCTGGGTCATCCACAGCCCCAGGTCGTCGAGCTTGACGATCCCACCCACCAAGCCATAGACGCCGATGGTCATGACGATGGCGATACCCGACAGCACGATGATCTGCTGGCTCAGCGGCGCATCGGCCACGGTGCCCAGGGTGATGGCGATGATTTCCGCCGAGAGGATGAAGTCGGTGCGCACCGCTCCCTTGATCTTGGTTTTCTCGTAGGCCACCAGGTCGATCTCGGGGTCGGCCACCGCCTCCTTGCGCGCACTGTGCTCGGCCTCATCCTCGGCCTTGCTGTGCAGGAACCGGTGCGCCAGCTTCTCGAAGCCCTCGAAGCACAGGTAGGCACCGCCGAGCATCAACAGCGGCGTCACCGCCCAGGGGATGAAGGCACTGATCAGCAGCGCCGCCGGCACCAGGATCGCCTTGTTCACCAACGAGCCCTTGGCCACCGCCCAGACCACCGGGATCTCCCGCTCGGCCCGTACGCCCGTGACCTGCTGGGCATTGAGTGCCAGGTCGTCGCCCAGCACGCCTGCGGTCTTCTTCGCCGCGACCTTGGTCATCACCGAGACATCGTCCAGTACCGTGGCGATGTCGTCGATCAACACCAGTAGACTGCTTCCTGCCATGTTCACCTGCTTCCGAGGGGTTGTGAGAAGCTCGAATTCTAGCCCAGGGATGCTGCCTTGAGCGCCCGGCGAAGCGGGTGCTACCATGCCGGACCCTCCTAGAGGTGGCCAGACAAAGGAAGATTCCCGACAATGAGCACCATTCGCGAGCGCAACAAGGAACTGATCCTGCGCGCAGCCAGCGAGGAATTCGCCGACAAGGGCTTCGCCGCCACCAAGACCAGCGACATCGCCGCCAAGGCCGGGCTGCCCAAGCCGAACGTCTACTACTACTTCAAGTCCAAGGAAAACCTCTACCGCGAAGTGCTGGAAAGCATCATCGCGCCGATCATGCAGGCCTCCACGCCGTTCAATGCCGACGGCGACCCCAGGGAAGTGCTGAGCGCGTATATCCGCTCGAAGATCCGCATTTCCCGCGACCTGCCCCATGCCTCCAAGGTGTTCGCCAGCGAAATCATGCATGGCGCCCCGCACCTGTCACCGAAGCAGGTGGAGCAGCTCAACGAACAGGCACGGCACAACATCGAGTGCATCCAGCGCTGGATCGAGCGCAAGCAGATCGCCCCGGTCGACCCTCACCACCTGATGTTCAGCATCTGGGCGGCGACCCAGACCTATGCCGACTTCGACTGGCAGATCGCGGTGGTGACCGGCAAGGCCAAGCTCGCCGACAGTGACTACGACGCGGCGGCGCAGACCATCATTCGCTTGGTGCTCAAGGGCTGCGAGCCCGAGGCCGCCTGAACCTCACTGGGGCCGCTTCGCGCCCCTCGCGGCACGAGGCCGCTCCCACGGGCCATGCGCTCTTCTCAAGCACAGCGCCGAACCTGTGGGAGCGGCCTCGTGCCGCGAATGGGCTGCCAAGCAGCCCCTTGCACCGTCAACGGATCACGCCACTACACCGGCATCCGCCGTCAACCCCACCTCCTCGATCGCACTGATCGCGCACTGCTCGTCAATATCCGAGGTATCGCCGCTGATCCCCACCGCTCCCAGCACCTTGCCGTCCTGATCGCGCACCAGCACACCACCCGGCGCCGGCACCACCGGGCGCTCGCCCAGGCCATTGAGCGCGGCGAAGAACGCCGGGCGCTGCTGGGCATCCAGCGCCAGCAGGCGCGACCCCTTGCCCACGGCGACAGCTCCCCAGGCCTTGCCTATCGCCACCTGCGGACGCAGCAGGCTGGCGCCATCCTCGCGTTGCAGCGCCAATAGATGCCCGCCGGCATCCAGCACCGCCACCGTCAACGGTGCGGCGTCGATCTTGCGGCCAGCGGCCAGCGCGGCGTTCACCAGGCTGACAGCGACTTTCAGGGTCAATGCGTTCATGGAAAGGTCCTCTTCTTGTTGTGAGAAGCCCTGAGGGCAGTTGAAAACCGATAGCTCAATAGAACACAACGCTCATATTTTTTGTATACAATATTTTTAAAATATCGTGCACGACACGGCGAAACCCAGTTTTCAAGGGCATTCCGACGAACGCCACTTCCCGGGATGAAAATGGATTGACCTAAGCCGCTGAGCGTGAATACACTCTACCGCAAAGCAAGTTGTATACAATTACAAAATCGATGAGGCACAAACCATGAGCAAAATGAGAGCAATCGATGCAGCCGTTCTGGTCATGCGCCGTGAAGGTGTAGATACCGCGTTCGGCATCCCGGGGGCTGCCATCAACCCGCTTTACTCGGCCCTGAAGAAAGTCGGTGGCATCGATCACGTCCTCGCTCGTCACGTCG